>NZ_JBFTLX010000104.1:0-30958 GCF_056396665.1 Cupriavidus sp. 05T313
GGCCATGACGGGGGCTCGGGGTTTCTCATTGCGCGTCCTGTTCTGGGCGGCGCATCGCCGCATGCTCGGCGTGGCACGGGCCCGCATGCCGGGCCCCATGCCCGAGCCGTCCTTCCGCTGACCGGTTGACAGGCGGCGCAATCCCTGTTCCAGGGCCCTGCAAGACAAGTACGGAGACAACACGATGAAATCAAACAGGGCGGGCCCGCTGGCCGGCATCCGTGTTCTGGAGATGGCGGGGATCGGTCCCGGCCCCTTCTGCGGCATGCTGCTGGCCGACCTGGGCGCGGACGTGGTCGTGGTCGATCGCGTGCCGGCCGGCGCGCAGGAGCCGGACCTGAGCCAACATGCGCTGTCGCGGCGCGGCAAACGCGCCGTGGCCATCGATCTGAAGACGCCGGCTGGCGTGGCCACCGTGATGGACCTGGCCGCACAGTGCGACGCCTTGATCGAAGGCATGCGCCCCGGCGTGATGGAGCGGCTCGGGCTGGGTCCGGAACTCTGCCTGCAGCGCAATCCGCGCCTGGTGTATGGACGCATGACAGGCTGGGGCCAGCATGGCCCGCTCGCCCRTGCCGCCGGACACGATATCAACTACATCGCGCTGTCCGGCGCGCTTTGGTATGCGGGCCAGCCCGGCGAAGCGCCGGTGGCGCCGCCAAGCCTGGTCGGGGATGTTGGCGGCGGCGCCATGTATCTCGCCGTGGGCTTGCTGGCGGGCATCACGAGCGCGCGCACGACCGGCAAGGGCCAGGTCGTCGACGCTGCCATTGTCGATGGCAGCGCCCACATGATGACGCTGCTGCACGGGCTGATGGCATCCGGCAGGATGGATGGCCCGCGCGGAACGAGCCTGCTGGACGGTTCCCACTGGTACAAGACCTATCGTTGCGCCGACGGCCGCCATATCTCCATCGGCCCGGTCGAACCGCAGTTCTACCAGCAGTTGCGCGAGAAGCTCGGCCTGGATGCCGATCCGACCTACGATGATCAGTACAACCGTGCCATCTGGCCCCAACTCAGCGAGCGCCTGACTATCCTCTTTGCCAGCCGCGACCGCGATGCCTGGTGCGCGCAGCTGGAAGGCACCGACGTCTGCTTTGCGCCTGTGCTCAGCCCGGAGGAAGCGGCGAACCATCCGCATATGCAGGCGCGCGGCGTCTACACGCGCGAGCGCGGCGTGCTGGAGGCGAATCCGGCGCCGCGTTTTTCCGGGACACCCGCCGGCGCGCCGGGGGCAATTCCCCATCGCGGCGAGCATACCGATGCCGTGCTCGCCGACTGGCTCGCGCGCTGACGGCACGGGCGCGGCGCCAGAAGGGCCAGGGCACTGCCAACAGACTATTCGGCGCATGTTACGCCAGGCATGCGCCACCTTTGCATGACGGAGACAAGAATGAAGATGAACTTCGCCCGCTTGACCGGGCAACTGGCGATGCTCCATCGCGACCGCGAGGCGCTGGTCAACATCGAGCGTAGCCGGCGTTTCACCCACGCGGCGCTGCATCGCTACACCAATCGTGTCGTCAACATGATGCGCGAGCGGCTGTCGCTGCGCCGTGGCGACATTTACATGTGCATCCTCGAAAACGACAACCWGTCGCTGCTGCACGCCTGGACCGCGCTCAAGGGCGAGGCCGCCGTCGCCTGGACCAACTACCGCGATTCCATCGACGAGCACCGCTGGCAGATCGATTTCATCCGTCCCAAGGTCGTATTCCTTGAGAACGCGCTGCTCGACCGCTACTTCGACATGCTGCGCGAGCGCGGCATCCAGGTAGTCTGCATGGACCCGCCCGCAACCGCGCGCGACGGCCTGTCCTGCTTCGGCGACCTGCTCGAAGGCGTCGAGGATACGGATCCCGGCATCGAAAGCGACACCACCAGCGACATCCTGGTGTACCGCTTCACCGGCGGCACCACCGGCAAGAGCAAGTGCGCGCAGTACACCATGGACAACTGGCTCTCCAACCGCGATTCGTTCTATGCGGTGGACGAGCACTGGCTGGACGCCGGCACCCGTTACATGCATATGGCACCGATCAGCCACGGCTCGGGCATGGGCATGCTGCCCACGCTGTTCCGCGGCGGCTGCACGGTCACGCAGAACATGCCCGACCTGGACCAGTGGTGCCGCAATGTCGAAACCGAGAAGATCACCATCGGCATGATGGTGCCCACCCTGCTCTACCGCCTGCTGGACATGGCGCAGGCGTCGGCCTACGACCTGTCCAGCCTGAGCACCCTCTTCTATGGCGCGGCGCCGATGAGCCCGGTCAAATTGCGGCAGCTGCAGCAGCGCTTCGGCAATATCTTCGTGCAGGTATACGGCTCCACCGAGTGCATCCAGCGCGTGAGCGCGCTGACCAAGGCCGACCACGCCACCGCCACGGACGAACGGCTGGGCTCCGCGGGCCGCGTGATAGCGGGCACCGAACTGCTGGTGGCCGACGAAGCGGGCAAGGAACTCCCACCGGGCCAGACCGGCGAAATCTGGCTGCGGGGCCGCGGGATCATTCCGGGATACTTCAACAATCCGGAGGGAACGGCGGCCGAATTCGAGGACGGCTTCTGGAAATCCGGCGACCTCGGCTATGTCGATGAAGACGGCTTCCTGTTCATCGTGGACCGCAAGAAGGACATGATCATTACCGGCGGCTTCAACGTCTACGCCATCGAAGTCGAAGCCGCGCTGAATTCGCATCCTGCGGTTGCCATCTCGGCCGTGGTGGGCATTCCGCATGAGCAATGGGGCGAGGCCGTGCATGCCGAGGTCGTGCTCAAGCAAAGCGCCGAGGTCAGCGAGGCGGTGCTTATCGAGCACGTCAAGAGCAGCATTGGCAGGTTCAAGGCACCCAAGGCGATCACCTTCGTCGCCGAGTTGCCGGTCAGCGTCGTCGGCAAGGTACAGCGCAGGCAGGTGCGGGAGAAGTACTGGAAAGGCCACACGCGGCGGGTAGCTTGACGTTGGGAAGGCGTAAAGAGAATGTCGCCTTTGCATTTCACTCTTTGAGGGTCTCCCGTCTCATGCACGTTCCCCCCCATCTCACCATCGCGGGCGTGGTGCGCGACCACGCGAAGCACGATCCCGATCGGGTTGCGTTGACCTTCGAGGGCGCATCGGTACGCCCGGATCAGGTCCGGACTTACGGCGATCTGTGGCGTAACGGGCAGGCAATGGCCCATGGTTTGYATTCGATGGGCTACCGCCGGGGCGATATCATCGCCACGCTGATGGCCAACCATGCCGAGGTCGTCGAACTGTTGATCGCTTCGGCGATCCTGGGGACGATAGTCGTCCCCATTGATCCAAGAACCCGTGGCGAAAAGCTTCGCTTCATGATCCGCGATTCGGCAGCCTGTGCCCTGGTCATGGCGGACTATGCCCTGCCTCAGATTGCAGAGATCCCGTGCGCGCTGCCTGACCTCAGGCACGTGTTCGTACTGGCTACGGACGAAGGGCCAGAGCCATCTGCGTGGCCGGCGTCGGCACTCGGCATGGACGCCCTGCGCCTGCCTTGCCAGGATGAGTTGCCGCATGACGGGACAGAACCAGACAGCGCCATGGAGATCCTCTTCACCTCCGGCACCACCGGCGATCCCAAGGGGATTGTGCTGACCCATCGCCGCTACTGCACGTCARCGAAGACGGTGCTGGAACGGTTCGGCTACACCGGCACGGATACGCTCTATTCCGGACTGTCGCTGACCCACGGCAACGCCCAGACCGTGACGCTGGGAGCGGCACTGTGCGGCGGCTTGCACGCAGTGTTCTCCCGCCGCTTCACCAAATCGCGCCTGTGGGACATTGCCCGGCAATACGGTTGCACCACCCTCACGTTATTGGGTGGCATGCCGGCGGCGCTGTACGCGGAGCCGCCAAGGCCCGGCGATCGCAATCACCGCGTGCGCCTGGTCATCTCGGCGGGCATGCCGGCAGCGCTGTGGCGCCCGTTCGAGCAACGCTTCGGCGCACGGATCCTGGAATTCTACGGCCAGGCGGAGGGCGGCATGGCTTTCAACCCGGTGGACGCTGGCCCRGTCGGGAGCATCGGCAGACCGAGTCCCAACTTCATCCACCGCATCGTCGACGAGCAAGGACACGATGTACCGGCCKGCGCGTCAGGCGAGCTGCTGCTTCGGCACGCCGACGGCCAGCCTTATCGGGTCGACTACGTGAACCACCCCGAGGCGTCCGCGGTCAAGTGCGCGGATGGCTGGTTGCACACGGGCGACATGGTGCATGAGGATGCGCAGGGCTGGTTGTTCTTTGATCACCGCAAGGGGAACGGCATCCGGCGCAACGGAGATTTCATCAATACGGCATTCGTGGAAAAGGCCATCGCGGAATCCGGACTGGTCGACGACGTCTATGTCTATGGTGTCAAAGCCGCCTCCGGGGCACCGGGCGAAAAGGATGTCGTCGCGGCCGTGGTACCGGCTCGCGGCAAGGCCTTCAACGTGGACGACCTGTTTGCCAGTTGCCGCGCGCGTCTCGAGACGAATTTCGTGCCGTCCTTTGTACAGGTGCTGGAACAGATCCCGAAGACCGCATCGGAGAAGCCGCAGGACCGCGTCCTGATCGAGGCGTTGAAGAATCACCCCCAACAGGTGCACAAGCATCGGCCCGCCGGGCAGTCACCCGATCAACAGGACATGGTGCAAAGGCAATGAAGATTGCGGCATTGTCTGCTGTCGTTACCGGAGGCGCGTCGGGGCTTGGCCTCGCGTGCGCCCGCGAGCTGGTCAGCCGGGGCGTTGCCGTGGTGATAGCCGACCTGTCCGAATCCCATGGCATTGCCGCGGCGGCCGAACTGGGGCCATTGGCGCGCTTTGTCAGGGCGGACGTTTGCGATGCCGCGCAGATGTTGCACGCCTGCGATACGGCCGCCTCGCTCGGCGCCCTGCGTGTGCTGATCCATTGCGCAGGCGCGGGAGGTCCGGTGCGCGTGGTCGAAAGGGATGGCAGTGCGGGCTCGCTGGAGAAGTACGAGTCGATCGTTCGCACCAACCTGGTGGGTACCTTCAATGCGCTGAGGCTGGCAGCGGCGCGCATGGCCCTGAATGAGCCCGTCGATGGCGAACGCGGCGTATGCGTGCTCACGGCATCGGTCGCGGCGTACGAAGGCCAGATCGGCCAGGCGCCGTATGCCTCGGCCAAAGCCGGCGTGGTCGGCATGACGCTGGTGGCGGCGCGCGACCTCGCGCACAGGCTGATCCGCGTCTGCACCATCGCCCCCGGCGTGTTCGACACACCGCTCTTTGCCAAGGCGCCGGAGCATGTACGCTCCGCGCTCGCCGCGTCGGTGCCGCATCCCGCGCGGCTCGGCATGCCTGAGGAATTTGCCGCCACCGCGATGCACATCATCGAGAACGCGATGCTCAATGGCGAGACCATTCGGCTGGATGGCGCCATCCGGATGTCGGCCCGCTGATGCCCCAACACGCGCACAGCTTTCATCACGCATGACAACAACGCACGAGGAGAACGCATGGACACCCTGGTTTCACGGACCCGAAGACGCATCATGGGCTTCGCCGCCGGCGGCGCGCTACTGACCCTGGCGTCGCCAGCAAGGGCGCAGGCGCAGAAGTATCCAGAGCGGTATATCAAGATCGTCTCGATCACGAGCCCAGGCACGGTACTCGACGACTACAGCCGCCAGCTGGCCAAATACCTTGGCGAGGCGCTTGGGCAGAGCGTGGTGGTCGAGAACCGCCCCGGAGCCAACATGATCATCGCTACCGATTACGTGGCAAAGGCCGCCCCGGACGGCTACACCCTGCTGCTTGCCGCGTCCAGCGCGATGTCCGCCAATCCCTTCCTGTTCAAGCGCCTGCCCTACGACCCGGTGRAGGACTTCGTGCCGCTGGCTCGCGTCTCTTCGCTTTCGCTGGCGTTGCTTGTGCCCGGTACCTCGCCCTTCAAGACCGTCGCCGACCTGGTTGCCGCGGGGCGTGCGAGGCCGGGCTCGCTCAACTGCGCCACCGTCAGCACGGGCTATCGGGTCATGGTGTCGGCCTTCAATGAGGCGGCAGGAATCAAATCGGTCAATGTTCCCTATAAGTCCGCCGCCGGCCTTTTGCCCGATCTGATCAGCGGCGTCGTGGACTATAGCGTCGTCGAGGCTTCCTACATCCTGCCGCACCTGCAGTCCGGCAAACTGCGCGCGCTTGCCATGCTGAGCGCCAAGCGGCTGCCGCAAGCGCCAGGCGTTCCGACCCTGGCGGAAACCGGCATGCAGGACGCCGCGATGGCCGATGCCATTTCAAGGATCAGCTGGGTCGGGCTGTTCGCGCCGGCGGGCACGCCAGCGCCGATTGTCAGCAATCTGGAACGGCTGATCCTGGCATTCGCTACCTCGCCGATCGCCATGGCTCATCACGCCGCCCATGGCACCATGCCGAACCCTGGAACCAGCGCCGAACTGGGCAAGACGGTCATTTCCGATCAGGCCATCTGGAAACGCATGATCGCAGTCTCGGGCCTGCAGCCCGAGTGATTCCAAGACGTGGCGCGGTGCGGCCACCTCCGGGCCACCTTTCATCGATCACGTGCTGCGGGGGGATGACCAGTTCCGTGCGCGATGCCATGGCATCGACCTGGGCCTCTCCGTGCCGGTCCATGATCCGGATAGCCCCACGTTCGGCGTTACCGAAGCGCTGGTTGCCTTCTGCGCCGAGGACGGCATAGCCGTCGGATGAACGCCCAACGAAAAAAGGCGGCGCCCCCCAGCGCCGGCCTTCCTCGCCTCCCCCTCTCAGAACGCCGAAATCCCCGTCAGCCGGCGCGAGATGAACAAGCGCTGGATCTCCGTGGTGCCATCGGGAATCGGGATGATGATGGCTTCGCGCAGATAGCGCTCTACGTTGAACTCCTTGGTGATGCCGTTGCCGCCGTGCAGCTGGACGGCGTCGCGACACACCTGGACCGCGGCTTCGGTCGCGAATGCCTTGGCCATGGAAGCCTCCAGGTCACAACGCACGCCGGCATCCATCATGCCAAACACGCGCATGCACATCAGGCGGGCGGCGTCGAGCATCATCGCCATGTCCGCGATCTTGGCCGCGATCAGCTGATGGCCGGCGATGATCTTGCCGAACTGCTTGCGCTCCTTGGCATAGGCGATCGATTCTTCGAGCGCTGCTCGCATGATGCCGACCGACAGCATGCCGACATGGCCGCGAGCGTGCTCGAACATCTTCATGGTGTTTTTCAGGCCCGCGCCTTCGTCGTCGATCAGGTTGGTGGCGGGCACGCGTGCATCGGTGATGAAGATCTGCGCGGTGGATTGCGAGTTCAGCCCGATCTTCTGGATATTGCGCGCCTCGTAGCCATGCGCCTCGCGGTCGATCACGATGTGCGAGAGCCCGTTCTCGCCGCGCACGGTGCAGATCAGGAAGTCGGAGTAAAAGCCGTTTGTGATCCAGGTCTTCTCACCGTTGATGATGAAGTGGTCCCCGTCGCGCACCGCGCGGGTCTTGATCTCGGCTACGTTGGAGCCGACGTCCGGCTCGCTGATACCGGCGCAGCCGAACAGCTTGCCTGCCAGGATGCCCGGCAGGTAGCGGTCGCGAATCTCCGGTTTTGCCGACAGCAGGCGCCGGGCGATGCCGTTGTTGATCATCACGGTCAGCGCGATATCGCACGAACAGGCAACCAGTTCCTCGAACAGCATGCAATGCGTGGTGAACGACAAGCCCATGCCGCCATGCTCGACGGGGAGCGTGCAGCCGGGCAAGCCGAACTGCGCGATCTTCTGGGTCAGCTCGCGCATGGTTTCCTTGGGGATGAAGCGGTCGCGATACTCCTTGACGACGGGCTTGATCTCGGCCTGCAGGAACTTGCGGAAGCTCTCGACCGCCAGGGTCTGGTCTTCGGTGGGAAGTTGATATGTCATGGTCGATACTCTTGGCTTTAGGTTTGGCGCGGCGGCGAAGCCGGCAATGCATTCGGGATTGGCGCGATGCGATCAATAGCCCCGGAACTGAGGCTCGCGCTTCTCGGCAAAGGCGCGCAGGCCTTCCTGGATGTCGTACGAGCGCTTGTGATCGCGCAGCTCCAGCACCTCCTGGCGCAGCGCATCCGCCGTGGTCTTGTCGGTGGCCTGTGCCGCCACGCGCTTCATTCGCGCAAGCACCA
Source organism: Cupriavidus sp. 05T313 (assembly GCF_056396665.1). Lineage (NCBI taxonomy): Bacteria > Pseudomonadati > Pseudomonadota > Betaproteobacteria > Burkholderiales > Burkholderiaceae > Cupriavidus > Cupriavidus sp. 05T313. The sequence goes on from NZ_JBFTLX010000104.1 coordinate 8,144, forward strand.
GCGGGCTCTTCCGGGCCAGCTTGTCGCCCAGCGCCTGCGCGCGATCGCACAGTTCGGCATCGGCAAGGACTTCGTTGACCAGGCCATAGCCCTTCATCTCGGCCGCGCTCAGCGAGTCACCGGTAAACAGCAGGTAGCGGGCCACGTTGTCCGGCACCTTGCGCGGCAGGATCGCCGCACCGCCGCCGCCGGGAAACACGCCATAGTTCGAGTGCGCATCACCCAGCCGAGCGCTTTCGGCAGCCAGGACGATGTCGCAGGCCAGCACCACTTCCAGCCCGCCGGCCAGCGCCAGGCCGTTGACTGCCGCGATCACGGGCTTGGGAAATGCACGCAGCGTGTCGAAAAAAGCCACGATGATGTCGAGTGAGTCCTTTTCGCCAGGTGCGGGCGGCGCCGCGCCTTGCTTGAGGTCGGCCCCGGCGCAGAAGGCGCGCCCGGTACCCGTGAGCACCGCGACGCGCACGGCGGGATCGTCGCGCCAGGCCTGCAACTGCGCCGTCATACCCTCGACCATCTCGCGGGTCAGGCTGTTCAGCTTGTCGGGACGGGTCAAGGTCAGCCAGCCAACCGAGCCGACCACTGCTTGCGAAAAACTCATGTGTGTCTCCAGGAATATGTACGGGTATCCGTCTCGATGTCGATGTCGATGTCGATGTGGATGTGGATGTGGATGTTGATCTTTCGGCAGGATCAATCTAATCGTCCGCCCCGCCCCTGGCACTACTCGTTCGGGGTGGGCCGGACGGAGGCACCCGGCCGCCTCGCCGGTTCCGCGGCTATCATGGTTACGGAGAGTTGCACGCAAAACGGAAGTTATGTTCTACTGCGCTTCGATTTTCGGAACGCGGCAAGCCCGATGGAGTGCGTGAATGCGAGTAGCCCCTGACATTGTTCTCACCGACGCCGAGCGCGCCGCACTGGAACAATTGCGGGATGCCGACGGCGGCGCCACCCGCCTTGCACAGCGCGCACACATGGTGCTGCTGGCCGCGGCGGGCATGCAGAACAAGGACATCGCCGAACGGCTCGGCGTGGGCCGCGTGCAGGTTTCGCGCTGGCGCGAGCGCTATGCGAAGCTGCGGCTCGCGGGCATCGAGGCCAGCCTTCCGCGCGGCGCGCCCCCGGTAAAGGTCGACATCGCGCGGCTGGTAGCGCTGACCACCCAGGGCCGGCCGGATTCACCCGCCCCCTGGAGCACCCGCAAGCTGGCCGAACAGCTGGGGGTGAGTGCCGCAAGCATCTCGCGGCACTGGCGGGCGGCCGGCCTGGCGCCGCCCGCCGCGCAGAAACCCGGCGTCGCCGCCGACCTCGGCCTGGCCGGCGAGCCTCTGGAAATCGTTGGCCTGTATATGGCACCGTCCGAACATGCCCTGGCGATCCATGCCGGCGGCGAGACCATGCYAGCACCGGCCGAAGAGGCCGCGCACAGCGGCCGGCCTGTCAGCGCCGCGCGCTTGCTGGCCGCGCTCAAGGGGATGCAGGAGGACATGCAGCCCCCGGCGCGGACCCAGACGGCAATGCAGACGCGGCAGCGCGAAACCGAGTGGCTTGCCTTCCTGCGCAAGCTCGAGCGCAGCACGCCGGCCGGCGCGCGCCTTCACCTGATCGCCGACAACTACGCGACGCATCAGCACGCGGCCGTGCTGAAGTGGCTGGCACGGCACCCTCGTATCGAAGCCCACTTCGCGCCGAACCCTGCATCATGGCTGCGGATGCTGCAGCGCTTTTTCCGCGCAACCGCCGCGCAACCGCGGCGGCCCGGAGTGCCCTCCATGCCGCTATTGCTGGAGGCAATCGACGCGCGCCTTCCGCGCGGCGACGGCAGGCCGTATATCTGGATGCCCGAGCAGGAGCTCACGCCGGCCGCGGCTTTCGCGCAGGCCTTAAGTTCCGGTGACGACGCAACACATCTCGCAGATTCCGCGGAGCAGGAACACGCCTCACGGAGCCATTCGACAGCAGAAGCCACGGACATGCCAGCATCGGGCAGCGCCGTGGAGGCCATTGCCAGCACCAAGGTGATGCCGCCCCGCGTGGCCCGCAACCTGATTCCGCGCGAGGCATTGATGGCGCGTCTGCAGGAAGCGCGGCGCCAGCGCTGCGTCGTCGTCCAGGGCCAGGCCGGCAGTGGCAAGACCAGTACCCTGCTGGCCTGGCGCAGGTCGCTGCTGGCGCTGGACTACGACGTCACCTGGCTTTCCCTGGCGGTGGAGGACAACGAACCGGGCCGCTTCTTCGATTGCCTGCTGGCCAGCATCGGCGAAGTGGATCCCGCCATTGTGCGGGAAACCGCCTTGCTGATCGGGCGCGACACTGACGCTGCCGCCATCGAGCATTGGGTCATCAGCCTGGTGCAGGGCCTTGCCCGGTATCGACGCGAAATCGTGGTGATGCTCGACGACCTGCACCATATCGACGACGCGCGTATCTACCAGGCGCTGCAGTGGCTGCTGGACTATGTGCCCGCGCATGTGCACCTGGCGCTCAGCTCCCGCAGCGCGTTGCCGCTCTCGCTGGAGCGCTTGCGCTCGCAAGGCAAGCTCACCGAGGTCGACATGCGCGACCTTCGCTTTACCGCCGACGAATCGGAGCAATTCCTGTGCGAACGCCTGGGGGGCATCCGCAAGCGCGACGCCGCCGCCCTGCACGCGCTCACCGACGGCTGGGTTGCGGGCCTGCAGCTGTTTGCCGTGGACCTGCGGGCTCGGGGCGGCGGCACCTACCCGCTCGTCCAGGTGCGCGACGCGCGAACATTCGCCAGCTATTTCGAGCAGGAAGTGCTGGTGCGCCTGGCGCCCGACGACCTGGACATGCTGACGCGCATGGCCGTTTGCAACCGCATCTGCGCCCCACTGTGCGCCAGCGTGCTGGGACAGCCTCAATACGCCGCACAGATGGAGGGCCGGCTGGCGCGGCTGGAGAACGATAACCTGTTCATCACGCAGATCGGCAGCCACGACCGGGAAACCTGGTATCGCCTGCATCCGCTGCTGCGAGAGGTCTTGCTGACGCGCGTGGCAGGGTGGTCCGACGATGCGCGACGCGCGCTCCACGTGGACGCATGGCACTGGTTTGGCGAGCGCGGACATATCGACGATGCCGTGCGCCACGCCGTGCTCGCGGGCGACGCGGGCGCGGCCGCCGCCATGGTGGAGACCTGCGCCTACGAGCTGCTGTCCGGGGGCGAGCTCGGCCAGCTGGCCAGCCTGCTGCGCCGGCTGCCGGCCGAGCAGGTGCAGGCGCGCTTCGGCATTCTTGTCGCCTCGGCTTACCTGCAGTTGTACACGCGGAAGTTCGACGCCTTGCGGGAAAGCCTGGCACGGATGGAATCGCAGCACGCCATGCTTGACGCTGGCCAGCGCTACGCCATCACCCTGCTGCGCTGCGGCCTGGCGCTGCAGCAGGACGATACCGATACGGTGTACGCCCTGCTCGAGGCCGTGCGCGACATTCCTCGCGATGCCAGCGATTTTGCCTGGACCGGCCGCAGCAACATCCTGGCGTGGGCTTACGTCTACCGTGGCCAGTACGATCGCGCGCGGGCGGTGCTCGATGACACCGGCGAGCGCCCCGGCGCGCCGCGCAGCCGCCTGCTGGGCCGCTGCATCAGCGCCATGAGCCTGACGCTGGAAGGTAGCATCGTCCCGGCCGAGCGGATCGTGCGCGAGGTGCTGCGCGAGGCCGACGAGCGCGGCGCCCCCTATGCGGGCCTGTCGTGCATGGCCGCCGGGCTGCTTGCGGATACGCTATACGAGCTGAACGATTTCGAGGGGGCGCTGCGGCTGCTGGAGCCGCGCATTGACGTGCTGGAGCGCGTCTCGCTGCCCGACACCGTGATGCGCGCGCTGCTGGTGCTGTCGGAGGCGCAATGGCTGACGGGCCGCCGCGCGGAGGCGGGTACCTGCCTGGACCGGCTCGAGACCTATGCCGTGCGTTTCGGGCTGGACAGGCTGCTGGTGAGCGCGCTCGGGCTGCGCTTGCGGCACCACCTGGACCAGGGCCAGATGGTGCAGGCCGGTGCCGTGCTGCAACGTCTCGAGGCGCTTGGCGCCCGCCACGCCGGAAAATCCCTGCGCGTCACCTACGGCGTGGAGCGCGCCCGCATCGAGATGTGCCTCTACGTCCATGATTTCGCCGGCGCCGTGGCCCGCATAGAGCCCTATATCCGCGCCTGCGAGCAACGTGGCCAGCAGGTGCGGGTCGCCACATTGTGGCTGCAATTGGGCATCGCCCGGCAGCAGCTCGGCAACGCGCAGGCGGCGCTGCCGCACTTGCGCCAGGCACTGCGGATCGGCCACCGGCTCGGCCTGGTGCGCACCCTGCTCGATGTTTCCAGCGACCTGCCCCGGGTTCTGGGCGCGCTCCTCGACACGCAAGCGCTGGATCCCGTGCTGACCTTCTATGCGCAGCGCCTGCAATCGGCCGCCGCCGCCGCGCCCCACGATGCTGGCCCCCGCAAGGGCATGCMGGCCTCAGCCTCGCAAGCACTCAGCGAGCGCGAGCACGAGATACTGAGCCTGGTTGCGCAAGCCATGCCGAACAAGAAGATCGCGCTGGTGCTGAACCTGTCGCCGGAGACGGTGAAGTGGCATCTGAAGAACATCTACGCCAAGCTCGGCGTGACCGGGCGTGGCGGTGCCGCCGCGCGCCTGCGCGACCTGGCCGGCACACAACCACCCGCGCAGCGCACATAAGCGCCAGGCCGGCGGCCCGCGGTTGCGGGATCCGCGCGTCTCACGCGCGGCCGGCAGCACATCAGCTGTGAATCCGCGACACCATCCCTGACGCACGGCAAGCCTGCCGGCGTCGTGCAAACCTGGCCGCCTTGCCGTTTCATACGAAACACCCTCGCCACCCGAACGGCGCCCCGCACGCGCCGCCCCCCCGGCCCGGGGAGTGCCCTCCCCCCCTGGCACGGCAATCATTCAGCCAACACGAGAACACGGTGACTCCGCCGAAAGAGTCGTCCCCGCCATGCTGGATACGGGAACCGGTTCCGGCGCTGCCCGCAGCGCCTATCCACAAAACAACGAATGACAGGAGACCCGCATGACCCCCTTCACCTCACTCGCCCGTCGACGCATCGCGGCATTCTGCTCCCTGCTGGCACTGGCTGTCCCGGCCACCGCGCAGCACTACCCCGAGCGGATGGTGCGGGTGGTGTCCGTCTCCAGCGCAGGCACCGGCGCTGACGCCTATACGCGCCTGCTGGCGAAGTACCTGGCAGAGAAGCTCGGGCAGAGCTTCGTGGTGGACAACCGCCCCGGCGYCAACATGATCATGGCCGGCGAGTTCGTGGCCAAGGCAGCGCCGGATGGCTACACGCTGTTGCTGGCCACCTCCGGCACCATGGCGGCCAACCCGAACCTGTTCAAGCACCTGCCCTACGATGCCCGCAAGGATTTCGCGCCCATCGCGCGCTTGTCGATGCTGCCGGTGGCCATCGTGGTGCCCGCCAGCTCGCCCTATCACAACGTGGCCGAACTGATAGCCGGCGCGCGCGCCAAGCCCGGCAAGTTGAACTACGGCACGGCCAGCGCGCCCTCCCAGGTCGCCGTCGCCGCCTTCAACGAGGCCGCCGGCATCAAGGCGGTCAACGTCCCATACAAGGGCATGGCCAACATGATGACCGACCTCATGGGCGGCACCATGGACTACGGCCTTACCGATATCGCGTCCGCGGTGCCGCAAGTCCAGGCCCGCAAGCTGCGCGCGCTGGCGGTCATGAGCCCGAGCCGCATGGCCCTGTTGCCCGACACGCCCACCCTGGCCGAAGCCGGCGTGCAGGGCGTGCAGATGGTGAGCTGGACCGGCCTGTTTGCGCCGGCCGGCACGCCGCAGCCGATCATCGACAAGCTGGCGCGCCTGAGCCTCGAATTCGTCAGCTCGCCGGAAGCCAAGACCCACTATGCGGAGCGCGGCAGCCTGGCCTTCCCGGCCACCGGTCCCGAGCTTGGCAAGAGCGTCGTCGAGGACCAGAAGATGTGGAAGCGGTTGATCAACCTCGCCGGCATCCAGCCCGAGTGATCACGGGATCCGGCCCGATGACTCTGGCGAACGACATGTCCGTCCTCTCCTGCTTCCCCGCGGCATCGTCCGCCGGCGCCGAAGATGCGTCCGGCGCGCGGGACTGCCACCTCTTCGGATACCTCGAGGCCCGCGCGCAGCGCGACCACGACAGCTGCGCGATTGCATACCAGGGCCAACGCATCACCTATGGCGACCTGCACCGCGCCGCCCTGTGCCTGGCCGGCTATCTGCAGCAGCACCTTGCGGTGCGGCGCGGCGACCCCGTGCTGCTGGCGATGCGGGACGGCCCGCAGCTCGCGGTCGCCTGGTATGCCGTATTGCGCTGCGATGCCGTGGTCGTGGCGATGAACCCGGCCATGACGCCGGTGGCCATGGCCCGCTGCGCCAGCGATACCGGCGCGCGGGTTGCCATCGCCGCGCAGGAAGCCCGGGCCGCCGTGACGACCCTGCTCGGCGAGGGCGGACTGCGTGGCTGCATTGTCGCCGCGTGCCCGGCGCCGTCCGGCCTTTCCGGCAGCGCGCACGGCAAGGCGCCCGGCAAGGCTCGGCCTGCCGTCGTGCACGATTTCGCGGATGCATTGGCCGCAGGTATCGGGCCGGTGCCCATGGTGGCGAGCGGACCGGACCCGGCCGTGCTGCTGCATGCGCCGRATGGCCCGGGCCAGCCCGGCGCCACGACCCTCAGCCATCGGGGCTTCGCGCGCATGGCGGACCGTGCCATGCCCGCCTCGCCAGGCGGCATGGCCAGCCTCGCTTCGCTGCACCAGGCAGTCGTGCGGGGCGACACGCTCTTGCTGCCATTTGCCCGCTGATTTGCCAGCTTACTTGCAGCTAACGCCAGACCACAGGAATTGCGACCCTCAACGGGACTCACCAAGCGCCGCAACCACAGCACCGACATCATGACCAAGACGACGACACCTTACGGAATCACCGGATACGGCGGTTATGTGCCCCGCCTGCGCATGCAGCGCGCCGCCATCGCCGCGGCTCACCGCTGGATGGCGCCCGGCAATGCCGCGCTGGCCAAAGGCCACCGCGCTTTCTGCAAYTGGGACGAGGACAGCGTGACCATGGCGGTGGAAGCCGCGCGCGACGCGCTGGACCACCGCCCTCGCCACGACTTTTCCGCGCTCGCGCTGGCCACCACGCGGCCCGCCTTCGGCGACCTGCAAAGCGCCAGCATCGTGGCGGGCGCGCTCGACCTGCCGGCCAATGTCCGCACGCAGGACGTCGGCCTGTCGCAGCGCGCCGGGGTGTCCGGCTTGCTGGCGCAGCTGCGCGCCGCGGACGGCAAGGCGCTGTTCGTCGCGAGCGACAACCCTGCCGGCAAGCCTGCCAGCACGCAAGAGCTGACCTATGGCGCCGGCGCCGCGGCGTTCACGCTGGGCAGCGAGGACATCCTGGCCAGCCTGATTGGCAGCGCCAGCTGCACCAACCTGTTCGTGGACCACTTCCGCGCCGCCGACGGGAAGTACGACTACTACTGGGAGGAGCGCTGGATCCGCGACGAGGGCTACGGCAAGGTCGTGCCGGGCACCGTGGCCCAGGCACTGGCCGACGCCAACGTCGCGCCCGCGGGCGTCAGCCATTTCATCCTGGCATCGGCCCTGAAGGGTGCTGCCGCGATGGTGGCCAAGCGTTGCGGCTTCGCGCCTGAAGCCGTCAGCGCACACCTGGACGAGCATTGTGGCTATGCCGGCGCGGCGCACGCCTGCCTGATGCTGGCCGATGTGCTGGAGCGCGCGCAGCCAGGCCAGGTGATCGTGGTCGCCGGCTTCGGCCAGGGCTGCGACGTGCTGGTGCTGCGCGTGACCGAAGCCATTCTCGGATTCAGGCCGCGCCGCGGCGTGGCCTGCGCCATCGCCGACGGCCAGATCCACGACGCCTACCTGCGCATGCTGTCGTATGGCGGCGCCATCGACCTGGAATGGGGCATGCGCGCCGAGAAGCCGGTCAAGACCGCCTTCACCGAGCAGTACCGCTGCGCGCACCAGCTCGCCAGCTTTGTCGCCGGCAAGTGCCCTCATTGCGGCACGCTGCAGTTCCCGCAGCTGGCCTATTGCGTCAAGGCAGGTTGCAACGCGCCGGCGGCCGGATTCACACGCGCGCACCTGTACGACGTGCCGGCCAAGGTGTTGACCAGTACCGCGGACTGGCTGTCCTATCACCCCTCGCCGCCCCTCTACGTCGGCTTTGTGCAGTTCGACAACGATGCGCGGGTACTGATGGAAATCGTCGATGTCGGGCCGCAGGGACTGGACGTCGGCACACCGCTGCGGATGGCGTTCCGCATCAAGGACGTCGACAAGGCGCGCAACTATCCGCGCTATTTCTGGAAAGCCACGCCGGTGTCGGCATAAGGGGAATCAACATCATGGCAAACGGTATCAAGGACAAGGTCGCCATCATCGGCATGGGCTGCTCGCGCTTCGGCGAGCGCTGGGACGTGGGTACCCACGAGCTGCTGGCCGAGGCCTTCGACGAAGCGCTGCTCGATGCCGGCATCGGGCGCAAGGAAATCGAGGCAGCTTGGTTCGGCTCCTGCCTGGACGCGGTGAACATCGGCAACTCCGCCATTCCCGCTTCGCTGGCGCTGCGGCTCGACGGCATTCCGTTCACCCGCACCGAGAACATGTGTGCCACGGGCACCGAGGCCCTGCGGGGCGCGGCCTACGCTGTTGCCTCCGGCGCCGTCGATATCGCCCTGGCGATCGGCGCGGAGAAGCTGAAGGACACCGGCTATGGCGGCCTGCCGTTCTCGTACAAGGGCACCATGAACGACCTGTGGCTGCCGCTGGGATCGGCGCCCGCGGGCTTCGCGCAGCTGGCCGACGGCTATCGCACAAAGCATGGCATTTCAAAGGAAGACCTGAAGCGCGCGCTGGCACGGGTTTCCTGGAAAAGCCACCAGAACGGCGCGCTCAGCCCGAAGGCGCACCTGCGCAAGCCGGTGTCGATGGAGCAGATCCTGGCCGCGCCGATGATCGCCGACCCGCTCGGCCTGTTCGACTGCTGCGGCGTCAGCGACGGCGCGGCGGCAGCCATCGTCACCACGCCGGAGATCGCCCGCGCGCTCGGCCGCAAGGACATGGTCACCATCAAGGCGATCCAGCTCAGCATCAGCTCGGGCATCGAGTCCACCACCAACGCCTGGGATGGCAGCCACGTACGCAATACCCGCATGGCCACCCAGCGCGCCTACGCGGAAGCCGGCATCACCGATCCGCGCAAGCAGTTGTCGCTGATTGAAGTGCACGACTGCTTCTCGATCACCGAGCTGGTCACGATGGAAGACCTGTTCATCTCCGAACCGGGCCGCGCAGTGCACGACGTGCTCGACGGCTTCTACGACCGCGATGGCAACGGCGTGCCGTGCCAGGTCGATGGCGGCCTGAAATGCTTCGGCCATCCGATCGCGGCCTCCGGCCTGCGCATGGCCTACGAAATCTACAACCAGCTGCAAGACCGGGCCGGCGAGCGCCAGCTCGCCAATCCCACCACGGGCCTGACGCACAACCTGGGCGGCGTGCCTTACCAGGGCATTGCGGCGGTGAGCATCCTGGGCCTGAACCATTAAAGCCGGCCAGTCCATTTCTTGTTCGTTTTTGGAGGAGTTTCAACCATGAGTTTGCTTCAAGGGAAAGTCATCATCGTCACCGGCGCCGGTGCGGGCGTCGGTCGCGGCATCGCTCTGGAGGCGGCGCGCCAGGGTGCCCGCGTGATCGTCAACGATCTCGGCGTCAACATGGACGGCTCCGGCGGCAGCGCCGGCCCGGCCCAGGAGACCGTCGACCTGATCAAGGCAGCAGGCGGCGAGGCCAGCGCCAACACCGACAGCGTGGCGGAATGGAGCTCGGCGCAGAAGATTGCCCAGCAGGCACTCGACCTGTACGGGCGCGTCGATGCCGTGGTCAACAATGCCGGCAACCTGCGCGACGTCATCTTCCACAAGATGAGCGAGGAAGAATTCGACGCGGTGGTACGCGTGCACCTCAAGGGCAGCTGGAACGTGTCGCGCGCGGTGGCGCCGCACTTCAAGGCGCAGGAAGGCGGCGCCTTCGTGCACATGACCTCGACATCGGGCCTGATCGGCAACTTCGGCCAGGCCAACTACGCCGCCGCCAAGCTGGGCATCGTCGGCCTGTCCAAGTCCATCGCCGTGGATATGCAGAAGTTCAATGTCCGCTCGAACTGCATCGCGCCGTTCGCCTTCACGCGCATGGTCGGCAGCATCCCGACCAACACGCCGGAGGCCGCGGAACGCATGAAGATCAACATGACGCTGGAAGCCGGCAAGATCGCGCCGTTCACGCTGGCGCTGCTGAGCAACCAGGGCAAGCAGATCACCGGGCAGGTCTTTGGCGTGCGCAACAACGAAATCTACCTGTTCTCGCAACCGCGCCCGATCCGCACCGCGCATGCCAGCGAAGGCTGGACCGTGCAGTCGTGCATCGAGCGCGCCATTCCCATGCTGCAGGGTTCCTTCTATCCGCTGGAACTGTCGCGTGACGTTTTTCCGTGGGATCCGGTCTGACCCCCATTGAGCGCCGGCCGCGATGCGGRTGCACCGTGTTGCAGCCGGCATCGGCATGCAGTGATCCAGAGCCCGACCCAAACCAGCGTCAGGCGCGGTGAATAAAAAAATGGAAATGGAGACATTCATGAAGCTGACCAAACACATGCAGTGCGCCCGGGTTGCCCTGCTGGCAGCCGGCGCGGCGCTTGCCGGAACGGCAAGCGCGCAGTCCGTGACCCTCTACGGCCTGATCGATACCAACATCGAGTACGTCAACAACCAGTCGAGCACCGGTGCGACCATACCGGCGGGCCCGGCGGCGCATCGCGTCGCCATGCTGACCGGCGGCATCGGCGGGTCGCGCTGGGGCTTGCGCGGCGTGGAGGATCTCGGCAACGGGCTCAAGGGCGTATTTGTGCTGGAAAGCGGCTYCAGTTCGGATGACGGCAAGATGGCCAACAGCGGCCGGCTGTTCGGACGGCAGGCCTACGTCGGCTTCGACAGCCCGTATGGCAAATTGACCTTCGGCCGCCAGTACACCTCCATCTTCGACGTACTGGCCAACTACCAGGCCGGCTTCTACCAGCCTCAGTACGAGCCGGTGGTGGCGTACCTGGGCCGGTACTACCGGGAGGACAACGTCGTCAAGTACGGCGCCAACTTCGGTCCGCTTGAAGTCGCCGCGCACTGGTCGTTTGGCGTCGATACCACCGTGCCCGCAACGGCAGGCGAAGTGCCGGGGAATTTCCGTTCGGGTGCTGCCTATGGCGCGGCGGCAAGCTACGCGGCCGGCGCGTTCGGCGTCGGCGTCGCCTACGATGAGGTCGACGCCGCCACGACGGCCGGCGGCCCCCCGGGCAAGGCGAAACGCGCCGCGGTGGCGGGCAAATATGCGTCAGGCCCGGTGCGCCTGGTGGCGGGCTACCGCTGGGGCCGCAGCCAGAATCCGGCGGGCGTCGAGACCCTGCGCGACAACTACTACTGGGTCGGCGGCACCTACGCCTTCACGCCGCAACTTGAATCCACGCTAGCCTATTACTACGACGACGTGCGGCAGGTCACCAATCCGGTGAACGGGGCCATGCTCGGCGACATCAAGAACCCGTGGCAGGTGATGTTCACGACGAAGTACTTCTTCACCAAGCGCACCAGCCTGTATCTCGCCACCGCCTACTCGAAGAACGCCGGCCTGAATTTCGACACCTCGGTGGGCGGCCTGGGCACCGGCTACTACCTCGGCGCCGGCAAGAACAGCCAGTTCGCCGTCACCCTCGGGATGCGGCACATCTTCTGACGACCTTCGTTTCACTTAGTGGAGAATCCAATTGAAAAAGACTTGTGCAATCGTCGGCGTCGGCATGACCCGCTTCGGCAAGTTCCCCGACCAGACGGTACGGATGCTGGCGACAAGCGCGGTCAAGGCCGCGCTTGACGACGCCGGCCTGCAGGCGCAGGACGTCGACCAGGTGTATTTCGGCAACGCCGTGGCCGGCCTTATCACCGGCCAGGAAATGATCCGCGGCCAGGCCGCGCTGCGCTTCACCGGCCTGATGGGAAAGCCGGTATTCAATGTGGAGAACGCCTGCGCAACCGGCAGCACGGCCTTCCATCTCGCGTGGAACGCGGTGCGCAGCGGCCAGGCCCAGGTGGCCCTGGTGGTGGGCGCGGAACGGATGACGCACGAGGACAAGCGCGTTTCCTTCGGCGCGCTGGCCAAGGCGGTCGACCTCGAGGAAGAAAAGCCGGCCCATGTCGGATCGGGCAGCGGCTCGATCTTCATGGACATCTACGCCGAGAAGACGCGCAAGTATATGGCCGAGACCGGCGCCACCGCTGCGGATATCGCGCAGATCGTCGTCAAGAGCCGCAAGGCCGCCTCGCTCAATCCCTACGCCCAGTTCAGGACCGAAACGACGGTCGAAGAGGTCCTGGCAAGCCGCATGATCAGCGACCCGCTGACCCTGCAGATGTGCTCGTCGATCGGCGACGGCGCCTGCGCCGTCGTGCTGTGCTCGCCCGATTACCTCAAGCGCATGACCACCGCGCGCCCGGTCTGGGTGGGCGGCTCGGTACTGGTTTCGGGCACGCCCGACGCCAGCCTCGCGCATTGCGCGGTGCGCGCGACGTACGGAGTGTATGAGCAGGCCGGCGTCGATCCGCTCGACATCCATGTGGCGGAAGTGCACGACGCCTCCGCGCCCTCAGAGCTGATGTACTACGAAAGCCTGGGGCTGTGCCGTCCCGGCGATGGCCTTGGCATGCTGCGCAGCGGCGCAACCGGGTTGAACGGCAAGATCTCCGTCAACCCGAGCGGCGGCCTGCTGAGCAAGGGCCATCCGATCGGCGCCACCGGCGTCGCGCAACTGGTCGAACTGACGCAGCAACTGCGTGGCGAAGCCGGTCCGCGCCAACGTGACAATGCCAGGCTCGCCCTGGCCGAGAACGGCGGCGGCCAGATAGGCCTGGATGGGGCGGCTGCGGTCGCCACCATCCTGCACGTCTGAGTGGTGTGAAGAGCCGCGCGCCGCGCGGCGGGCGAAGGCGCTGGTTCATGCGCCTTCGCGATGGATTTCAGATGAGAAGGAACCGAAATGGATTTTCAACCCGATCCGGGCCTCGCGTCGTTCCGGCAGGAGGTGCGCGATTTCCTGCGCGATCACTTGCCGGCCGACCTGGTGGCGCCCGTACGCAGCGGCACACGCTCGCCCAACGCGGACCTGGTGCGCTGGCAGCGCATTTTGAACCAGAAGGGCTGGGGCGCGCCCTACTGGGCCAAGGAGCACGGCGGCACCGGATGGTCGGTGCTGCAGCGGCTGGCCTTCGACGAGGAGTGCATGGCCGCCGGCRCACCGTCGCAGGATGGCGCCGCGCAGAAACTGATCGGGCCGGTGTTGAACGAATTCGCCACACCGACGCAGAAGGCCGAGCACCTGCCGCCGATCTTCAATGCGGATCGCACCTGGTGCCAGGGATTCTCCGAGCCCGGCTCGGGCTCGGACCTGGCGTCGCTGCGCACCCGCGCGGAGCGCGATGGCGATGACTATGTGATCAACGGCCAGAAGATCTGGACCAGCTATGCCCACCGGGCCGACTGGATCTTCCTGCTGGTGCGGACCAATACCGAGGTGAAAAAGCAGGCTGGCATCACCTTCCTGCTGGCCGACATGAAGACACCCGGCATCACGGTGCGGCCGATCCGCAGCATCGACGACCGCCACCACCTCAATGAAACCTTCTTCGACAACGTGCGCGTGCCCGTCGCGAATCGCATCGGAGAGGAAGGCGAAGGCTGGAAGATCACCAAGTTCCTGCTCAACAACGAACACGCGTCGGCGGCGGATCTGCCGACCCTGCGGCGCTACCTTCAAGGTGCGCGGCACCGAGCTGCAGCAGAGGATGAGCACCTTCGTGGTGGAGTCGCTCGGCGACTATGGCGCGGTGGCCTTCCCAAGCGCGCAGGAAGAAGCGGACGGCGCGCGCATGCCGGCGCAGTGGCCCGGGCGCGGACTGGCCAATGAGATGTTCTTCCGCCGGGCCTCGACCATCTACGGCGGCACCAGCGAGGTCCAGCGCGGCATTATCGCCAAGACGCTGTTCCAACTCTAAGAACCGAGCGATCATGAACTTCAATTTGCATTCCGAGCAGCAACTCCTGCAGGACAGCGTGCGCCGCTTCGTCGAAAGGAGTTACAGCTTCGAACAGCGCACCGAGCTGCTCAAGGGCGGCACCGGCTGCAGCGAGGCCCACTGGCGCACCTTTGCCGGCAATGGCTGGCTGGCGGCTGCCTTGCCGGAAGACCACGATGGCCTTGGCGGAACGGTCATCGATACCACGCTGATCTGCCACGAGCTGGGCCGGGGGCTGGTGGTGGAGCCCTATATCGGCTGCGCCGTGCTCGCTGCCCAGACGCTGGTGGCGGCCGCCCGCCCCGCGCAACTGGCCCGGCTGATGCCGCTAGTGGCGGAGGGCGGGCGCCGGTTCGCCCTGGCGTACAGCGAAGCGCAATCGGGCGGTTTTCCAGAGCCGGTTGCGCTGCGCGCCGAGCTGTGCGCCGACGGCTATGCGCTGCATGGTACCAAGACGCTGGTGCTGGGCGGCACCGTGGCGGACACCTTTATCGTGTCGGCATCGCTGGCGGGACATGCCGGGACGACCCTGTTCCTCGTGGACGCGGACAGCCCGGGCCTCGTCGTGCGCGGAATGCGGCTGCACGATGGCAGCCACGCGGCGGAACTGGTCTTCGACGGCGTCCAGGTGGGCCCGGCCGCCGTGCTCGGCGAGCCTGGCAACGGTGCGGCCGCGCTCCGGCATGGCCTGGAACACGCCACCGCTGCGTTGTGCGCCGAGCTGGTCGGCGTCATGGAAAAGGCCATCGAACTCACCGCGGATTACCTGAAGATCCGCAAGCAGTTCGGCGTGCCCATCGGCACCTTCCAGTCATTGCAGCACCGTATCGCGGACATGGCGACGGAGATGGAAGTCTCCCGCTCGATGCTGTACGCCCTGCTCGCGTCCCTCGCCAACGACGACGATGCCGCGCGCCGGCGCGCCTTGTCCCAGGCGAAGGCATTGATCGGGCGTGCCGCCAAGGCCGTGTGCGGCCAGGCCATCCAGTTGCACGGCGGCATCGGCATGACCGAGGAATACGCCGTGGGCCATTACTACAAACGTGCCGTCGTCGCCGACTTCCTGTTCGGCAGCGCCGACCGGCACGAAGCTGCCTGTGCGGCGGCATTGCAGGCGTCGCTGACGCCGGAGGAACAATAAACATGAAGACCTATGAAAAGATCACGGATCTCGCAGGCCGCATCGGCGAATGCATCGGCATCAGCGACTGGTTTGCCGTGGAGCAGGAGCGCATCAATCTGTTTGCCGATGCGACCGGCGATCACCAGTGGATCCACGTGGACCCGGAACGCGCCAAGGGCGGCCCGTTTGGCGGCCCCATCGCCCACGGATTCCTGACGCTGAGCCTGCTGCCGGTCCTTACCGCGACCGCCTACAAGATCCTGGACGCCCGCACCGGGGTGAACTATGGGCTCGACAAGGTCCGCTTTCCCGCCCCCGTGCGGGTCGGCAGCCTCGTTCGCGCGCATTTCAAGCTGCTGGCCTGGGATCCGCTTGCCGGTGGCGGCGCGCAGATGAAGGTCGAGATGACGGTCGAGTGCCAGGGCCTGGACAAGCCGGTTTGCGTCGCGGAATCGATCATGCGCCGCCTGCCCTGAACCGCCTGGCACGCCAGTGCCTGTCAGCGTGCGTCCTCCCTGGCCGCGGATGGCAAGGGAGGACGCCAACGGATTCCAACCAATATGGGGCGAAGCACTCATGAGTCAATCCACATCGACTCCGGCCTGGAGAAAACCGCTGCACTACCGCCACATCGCCACCTCCGGCTTTGCGCGCAGCGATGGACTGTTCGATATCGAAGGACAGTTGCAGGACATCAGTCCGGATGGCACCGACCTTATTTTCAAGACGGTGCCGCCGGGCACGCCTATCCATGACATGCGCATCGTGCTGACGGTGGACCGCGATCTGGTCATCCAGGCTGCGACGGCGCGCATCGAGAGCGGTCCGACCAAGTTTTGTCCCGAGATCGAGACGGCCTACGCGGCACTGCGCGGCATGCGGATCGGCCCGGGCTTCAAACGCGAGGTCAAGGCGCGTCTGGGCGGCGTGCAAGGGTGCACGCACCTGACGGAGCTGGTCAGCGTACTCGCCACTACCGCCATGCAGACCCTCTTTGCGATGCAGCGCACCGAGCGCGGCGGCCGCCGGCCTGCCGACGGGCAGAGCCCGATGCCACGGCCGTCGCTGGTCGACAGYTGCCACACCCACCGCATCGACGGCGAAGCGGTCAAGGTGCTGTGGCCGGAACACCGGCGCGCTGGCGCGCAATAACGACCTGCTGCCGCGCCGGCCGCCTTGCCGGGCGCGATGGCCTTCCGGAGTCCTTCTGAACATGGAAAAATCGATGGCTTCACGCACGCTGTACACCCATGCCGATCTGCGGCGCATATTTCATCCCCGCAGCATCGCGATCGTCGGCGCGACGCCCAACGAACGCGCCTTCGCCGGCCGCGCCATGGGTAACCTGCGCGGCTTCGGCGGGCAAAGGATGTTCGTCAATCCGAAGTACGACCGTATCGGGGAGCAAGTCTGCTATCCCTCGCTGGCCGACCTGCCCGAGACCCCGGACTGCGTCCTGATCGCCACGGCACGCGACACGGTCGAGCCGATCGTGCGCCAGTGCGGCGCGCTTGGCGTCGGCGGCGTGGTGGTGTTCGCCTCCGGGTACGCCGAGACGGGCAAGTCCGAACACGTCGAAGAGCAGCTCAGGCTGATCCGGCTGGCGCGCGAGAGCGGCGTACGGCTGCTCGGACCGAACTGCATTGGCTACGCCAGCTACGTCGACAACGCCATCGTCTCCTTTGCCGACCTGGCGCCGCGCACGACACCGCTGCCGGCGCATGCGATCGGCGTGGTGAGCCAGTCCGGCGCGCTCGCCTTCGCCATGCAGGAGGCCGTCAACCACGGTACGGCTTTCAGCCATGTGTTTTCCTGCGGTAATGCGGGGGACATCGACGTGGCGGACCAGATCTCCTTTCTCGCCGGCGATCCGCACTGCGCCGCGATTGCCTGCATCTTCGAGGGACTGTCCGACGCAAACCGCATCGTCCAGGCGGCGCAAGCCTGCGCCGACGCCGGCAAGACGCTGGTGGTCTACAAGACGGCCCGCGGCAAACTGGGGGCCGAGGCGGCACTGTCGCACACAGGCTCGATGGCAGGCTCCAACAGCGCCTATGCCGCGGCGTTCCGCCACGCGGGCGTGGTGCAGGTCGAAACGCTCGAACAACTGATTCCCACGACCGCGTTCTTTGCCAAGGCGCCACGGCCCAGCGCCGCCGGCACCGCGATCGTGTCCATCTCCGGCGGGGCAGGCATCATCGCGGCGGACGAAGCCGAGCACCATCACGTGGCCCTGCCCCAGCCCGCCGAACAGACACGTGCCGTGGTGGAGCGCTGCATCCCGGATTTCGGCGCGGCCCGCAACCCGTGCGACGTCACCGCGGAGGCAGCCAACAACTTCACCTCCTTTGTCGAATGCGGCGAAGCCATGTTCAGCGACCCGGCCTATGGCGCGGTGGTGTTGCCCTTGCCGGTCACGGGCGAGCCCAATGTCAGGCGGCTGCAACTGTTCAATGACCTGGCGGCGAGGCACGACAAGATGGCCTGCGGGCTGTGGCTGTCGGAATGGCTGGAAGGGCCAAATGCCGCGATGGCCGAGAACCTTCCCAGGCTCGCTTTGTTCCGCTCGGCGTCGGACTGCTTCGCCGCGCTGGCAGCCTGGCACGCCCGCGAGCAATGGCTGGCGCAGCGCGACGAGGAACGGCCGCCCCGCCTGACACACGAATCCGTGATTCGCGATGCGCGCGGGATGATCGAGGCCACGCCGGCCAGGGTACTGACCGAGCGGCAATCGAAGAACGTGCTGGCCTTGTATGGGGTACCGGTGGTTGGCGAACACCTGGCGACAAGCGAGGCATCAGCGATCGAGGCGGCGTCGGCCTGCGGCTATCCCGTGGTCCTCAAGGTCGAAAGCGCGGACATCCCGCACAAGTCCGAGGCAGGCGTGATCCGCATCGGTGTCACGCAGCAGGCACACCGCCTGCTCGAACAGCTGCGCGGCTATCCGTTGTTGCAGGGCTTCCGCGGCGCCCCGCCGGTCGATATCGATGGGCTCGCCAACGCCATCGTCCGGCTCTCGGAGTTTGCCGCCGACCAACGCACGGTGATCGCGGAGTTCGATGTCAATCCGCTCATCTGCAGCGCGGACGGCGTCGTCGCGGTGGACGCGCTGATTGCAAAGCCCCAGGCCAGCGCGGCCTGACACGCCGGCTACGGCCGGCTCGATGCTGCCATCAAAACAAACAAGAATGCAGGAGACAAGCATGACAATGATTCCCTTACCGGCCAGGCGCCGCCTCATCGGCCTGGCTGTCATCGGCACCCTGTACGGCCTTGGCTTGCCGGCGAGCGCTCAGACCCGGGATTATCCCGAACGGGTGATCAAGATCGTTTCGGTCACCAGCCCCGGCACCGGCCTGGACGACTACTCCCGCCTGCTGGCGAAGTTCCTTGGACAGAAGCTCGGCCAGAGTGTCGTGATCGAGAACCGGCCCGGCGCGGGCATGATCATCGGCACCGACTACGTGGCGAAAGCCGCGCCGGACGGCTACACCTTGCTCTATGCGGGCTCCGGCGCGATGGCAGCCAATCCGTTCCTGTACAAGCAGTTGCCCTACAACCCGCGCAAGGACTTCGTCCCCGTGGCGCGCATGTCCGCGTTGCCGGCCGCCATCGTGGTGCCGGGTTCTTCGCCCTTGCGCACCATCGCCGATCTGACCGCGGCCGCCAAAGCCAGGCCGGGAAGCCTGAACTACGGCACCAGCAGTTCCGGCTACCAGACGATCATGGCTGCGTTCGGGGAAGCAGCAAAGATCCGGACCGTCAACGTCCCCTACAAGACGCAAGGCAATCTGCTGACCGATGTCATGGCCGGCGTGGTCGACTACGCCGGCGTCGATGCATCCGCCGTGGCGCCGCATATCCGCTCCGGCAAGATGCGGGCGCTGGCGGTTGTCGGTCCAAACCGCGTATCGGTCCTTGGCGACGTGCCGACCATCGCGGAATCCGGCCTGCCGGAACTCACCATGATCAACTGGACGGGCCTGTTCGCGCCGGCCGGCACGCCCCCCGCGATCGTGGACCGGCTCACCCGCCTGACGCTGGAGTTCGTGAACTCGCCGGAAGCCGTCGCGCACTACGCCAGCCGCGGCAGCGCGCCGTATCCGGCCGCCGGGCCGGAGGTCAGCAAGGCGATCATGGAAGACCAGCAGATCTGGAAACGCCTGATCGCCATCGCCGGCATCCAGCCCGAATAGGCCGGCCCCCCCGCAGCGGCGAAAGCCCTTACTTGCCGAACGCCGCGACGCCAGCGACACGTTTATCAATACACGGTTTATTTTTTGACCGGTTTTGGAAGGGGTTTCCCGGGGCCACTGCGCAAGACTGACTACCAGGCCGCTCGGCATGAGCGGCCTGGTCCCTGCCGCAAGCGCATGGCTTGCTGGCCTCTCGCTGTCGTCCATTTTCGAATTAGTGTCAGGGTCTGGCCGAGCGACGACTGAACCGTTGCTCGATGACCTCCGTTCCCCATTGCGCCCCCTCCGATTCGCCGGTCAACCGAAAGCCAAATGACTCATATAGATGGCGCGCCGCATCCAGACCTTTGAACGTCCAGAGGTATGTCTCGCTAAAGCGCTCGTCAACAAATCTCATCGCGCGAGACATCAGTTGCCGTCCGATACCGGAGCCACGCAACGAATCGTCCACAATGAACCATCGCAAATGGGCTACGCCCGCGTTGTCATCCCCGTCGATTGCCAACGAGGCGAGAAATCGGCCATTTTCTGCGTAGAGCCATAGCGCCTTGCCGCTAGCCGGCAGCGCACCGGCGAACTCGGCAAGCTCCGTTGCCACCTTCTTCTCGAAAAAAAGCGCCGAAGCCCCAGTGCTCCGAGTAGAAGCGGGCGTGCAAGCTCGCGACGTCGCCAATGCAGCCAGGCTGGTAGCCTTCCAGAATCCGTGTGGGCGAGGCATCTTCGGAAGTGGCTTTGGCCGAGTTGTCCCTTGCAAGTGCGTCGGCGTACAGCGCGAGAGAGCGGACCAAGGCTTGCTGGTCGGCAGGAACCATACGTCGAAGCGCGTTGGAGACCTGATCCGTCGCGAATCGGTCGATCTTTCTCCGGAGCTTCTGCCCTGCGTCCGTCAGATACAGCTCGGACGAACGCGCATCTTCATTTGCAGTCTGGCGCTCCACAAGTCCGCTCGCCTCCAGCCTCGCGACCTGCCGGCTGGTGTTCGACTTGTCCAGGCGCAAGATATTGCCCAGATCCTTCGCATTGATGCCCGGCGTCGCCCCGATCTCGATGATCGCGTGGACAGCCGACGGAGCAAGATCACTCTCGGCCAGCGTCGTTCGCATGAAACCGAGTTCACGAACCAGTCTTCGGGAAAAGTCCCGGAGCTCCAGTATCGTAGTTTCCCGGGGCTTGGCTGGCATGTCGACAAGATCCATGACGGGCTCTCACAAGTTGCGCTTCGCAAGCAATATAGTTGCGAAACGCAACCTATGCAAGTCAGTCTTGCGGAGACGTCGAATTCCGGCAAGCACCCTTGATGGGCCGTTTTCGATTCTGCCGCGGCCGCCGACGCGTGTCGGCGGAACATCCATACTTGGCCGGGAAGGGACCTCGACCGGCCGCTACCCGGTCGTCCCTTCCCGACCCACAGGGGACGATCGGCGACACGCCGCATCCAGGTCGGCTTTCAAGCTATAACGGACGGTCGCTTGCGCCGTAGGAAAACACCGACGCTCCGTTTCATTTGTTCGTGAGCCAAGCGTCCTGAAGACGCGCCGACTCATATAGCGAAGCCGCCACTGCCTTACCCGTATTGACCATTCGACGGTGTACACCTTTTCCCATTGGGGTGCACCCTCAGCGCCTGCGCGACGCACAGGCTCTCCCGTCTATCTCACCGGGGCTGCTGTTGCTCGAAATCTCAAAGCATCAACGAGAACAGTAAATGCCGGACTCGGCTGGCGACGGCTCGGATAGTAGAGGTGGTAACCGGGCATCGGCATCGACCAGTCGGCCAATACGCGCACGAGTTTCCCAGCCGCGACATAGTCGCTCACGACGTCTTCCGGCAAGTATGCGAGGCCGAGCCCGGCCAGGGCGCTGTCCAGCTGTAGCGTGATCGTGTTGAACGACAACTCGCTACCCGGCCGTACTTTCAGCTCGTTCCCTTTCTTTACGAACGGCCACGACCAGACGCCGCCGGAACTCGGCAGGCGCAGGGAAATGCAGCGATGCCCCATCAGGTGGTCCGGGGTCGTGGGTGTGCCATACCGTTGGAGATACGTTGGCGCGCCGACCACGCACTGTTCGAAGTCTGGGCCAATGCGCACGGCAACCATGTCTTGCGCTACCTGCACGCCAAGACGAATACCCGCATCAAACCGCTCCGCCACGATGTCAACCAGCCTGTAATCGTTGATGACCTCCACGCTGATATCGGGGTATTCAGGCAGCAGCTTTGCCAACGTCGGCACCAGGATTTTTTGCGAAGCGTGCTCGACAGATGTTATCCGCAGGCTCCCGGCTGGTTTGTCCCGCAGCGCGTTCAGATCGGCAAGGCCAGAGGCAATACCTTCGAAGTGAGGCGTGATCGATCTGAGCAGCCGTTCGCCTGCCTCGGTCGTGGAGACGCTGCGAGTCGTGCGCGTCAGAAGCTGGACGCCCAATCTCTGTTCGAGAGACGTCATCTTCGCGCTTAATGCAGGCTGCGAGATCCCCAGTTGCGCCGCCGCTCGCGTAAAGCTCTTTTTCGAAGCCACCGTGAGGAACGCGGCAAGGTCATCCAGGCTCACCTTCATATTTATAACCCCTTCCTATAACAGCAAGAGGATTGTGCCATCTAATCGTATGAGTTTCACGGTGATAGATTGACAGTACGCAGCCGGCGGAACGCACATCCGCAAAAACCACGAGGCATGACCATGCTTGTTAGTGACGAAGACGCTGGACTACCGCAGCAGCCACCGCATCGTCTCAGTCTCCGAAGCGACAGCCGGCGCACCTTCGTAAAGCACGCGATTGCACTGGGCGCGGTCGCAGCCGCCGAACTCACCCTCGGTATTGGCAGGGCATATTCCCAACGCAAACATGACACTCAACCCACACAAGGACAAGGTATGAAACAGCGCACGTTAGGAGGACTGCAGGTCTCGGAAATCGGCGCAGGCTGCATGACTTTCGCTGGCAACTACAATGCCCCCGTCCCGAAAAACGAAGCTCTAAAGACAATCCGAACGGCTTTCGAGCATGGCGTCACATTCTTCGATACCGCCGAGGTCTACGGACCGTACCTGAGCGAGGAATTCGTTGGCGAAGCGGTTGCGCCGTTCCGTGACAAGGTGCAGATCGCCACCAAATTTGGCTTTGCTATTGACGGAACGATTGCGCTGAACAGCTGCCCGGAGCATATCCGCAAAGTGGTTGAGGAGTCTCTGAAACGCCTGCGAACCGATCGCATCGATCTGTATTACCAGCACCGCGTCGATCCGAGTGTCCCGATCGAGGATGTCGCCGGAGCGATCAAGGACCTGATCAGCCAGGGAAAGATTCTGCATTTC
>NZ_JBFTLX010000105.1:0-22032 GCF_056396665.1 Cupriavidus sp. 05T313
TTGTTCGCTAACAGCATCCGTCCAGCGCGAACCCGCTTTCGGTCGCTTCGTCCATCTTCCCAGCCATGCAATCGACTCCCGATCAACGCCTTGGTCAGATAACGCGTCAGACTCAAATCGGTTGTCATGATTTATACAAGTCTCAATAGCACCATTGCAATAGGGCTTGGCGGCTCTTCCACCAATGAGGCTGGGGCGGGTCTGCTCGCGGAGCTCGGGTTCTGCTTTTCCGATGCAAACGGCAATACGCTGTCGCCGTGCCTAGAGAATCTTGAGTCTATCCGTGATGTCCGCTACGAGCAGCCACCTGCTCTTGCGGGCGCTCGACTCATCGGTCTTTCAGATGTTAATGCTCCTCTTTGCGGCCCAACGGGAGCAACCTATGTGTTTGGGCCGCAAAAGGGCGTGGAAGCCCTGGCTGCGGTCGATGCGACGCTGGAGCGATTTGCACAGCGATGCACGTCGGCTGCGGGTCAGGACTTTGCAAACGAAGAGGGCAGTGGAGCTGCCGGCGGAATTGGCTATGCGCTTCGCCTATTGGGAGCTGAATTGGTATCGGGTGCGTCCTTTGTATTGAGTGCAGCCGGATTGCAGGAGGGGTTGAGTGAGTTCGACTGGGTGATTACGGGAGAAGGGCGTTCAGATGCTCAGACAATGATGGGCAAGGGGCCAGCGACTATTGCCGACTTGGCACGGCATGCTGGCGTTCCAGTTTCCCTAGTTTCCGGGGCGGTAGATAGTAGCGCTGCACTGACGGAGGCTTTTGACGGGTGTATTTCAATCCAGCAGGGCCCGGTATCGTTGAGCTATGCGATGGAGAACGCTGGGCGCCTGCTTGAGGATGCGTCGCTTCAGCTGACGCGGCTCGTTACATCCGCTCGGCGTTGGAGCAAAGGCTTGTAGGTGCCGACCACTGATTTTGTGGTTTCAGAGCCAGTTGCCCGTCATGTGCACTGGCTCTTTTTGCTTGGCATCCCCTCCTGCTTAGGGATACCGGAACGGGAGCGGGCGAGCCGCGCGTCCCGTTGGTCGTTGCGGTCACTCGTTCCGTGATGGACACGATTGCGGAGGGGAGGTTTCGTGAGCGAGCCTAAACCTTGGGCGGCCATCCTCTGCGCAAGCATTCAGGGTTGCGCGAGAAGTGTCCTGCGTTAGCAGTGGGGCGAGGTCCCCTCTCGATGGTTGGCTGCTGAGACATTCGGCCGGGGTGTCAAGTATCGAGGTGGCTCAACAGTTCAACGCTGAGCGCTTAACGTAAACTGGTACTTCTTACTCGTTGAATCGAGATGACTGCCTGCCGTCAACGAAATCTGCCAACGCACGTAGTGTGCGTTGGCCGACAGTAATTCTGAGCAGCGGCACTTAGTTAGCGCATGTCGCGAATGCTTTCTGCTCCGGTAGGCTATCGGTTGCCGGCATCGGGTGAAGGTCCGAACGTCGACCAGCCTTAAGCAACTGACTCGGAACATCGTGGCCAATGAGGGAAGGTAATCGGGCTGAGGCGGAGAGGATGGCGGCTAGGTCGACGCCGGTATCGTATCCGTCCAACTCTAGCATGTGCACGAGTTCTTCTGTGCAGACGTTTCCCGTGGCCCCAGGTGCGTAGGGGCACCCACCGAGTCCGCCCAGGGACGCATCGAATCGGTCGATGCCAGCTTCCAGAGCTGCAAGGGTATTAGCCAGGGCCAGGCCGCGAGTGTTGTGGAAGTGGAGCGTCAGTTCGAGAAACGGGCATCGGTACTTAGCAGCCTCGCACAGAGCCTTGACCTGGGATGGGTACGCCATTCCGGTGGTGTCGCACAAGGTCACCCCATGAACGCCCAAGTCCGCGAACCGTTGCATCCAGCCGAGTACGGTTTCGACAGGTACGTCCCCTTCCATCGGGCAACCCATTGCTGTCGAAAGGGATACGTTGATGGCGGTTGGGGTGCTGCGGACCACTTTGATGACGTCCGACAGCTGGGCGAAGGATTGCTCCCGGGACATACGAAGGTTTGTTCGATTGTGGCTTTCACTGACGGACATAACGAGATTGACTTCGTCGACGTTGCAGGAAAGGGCTCGTTCCGCTCCACGGACGTTCGGAACCAGAACCGTGTACACCACGCAGTCCTGACGGGTGATGAGATGCATCACGGCCTCGGCATCGCGTAGGGCAGGGATTGCCTTTGGCGAGGTGAATGAGGTCACTTCGACCTTCGCATAGCCACACGCGCTGAGAGCGTTGATGAGGCTTACTTTGTCCTCCGTCGCTACGAATTTTGCCTCGTTCTGGAATCCGTCGCGCGTCGCGACTTCCTGGATGAATATCTTCTTGGCGTCCATGATGCTTTCCTCATTGACTTGGCTCACGAGCTGGCAGTCAGATGCCCCGGCTCGGAACCATTACTACTTAACTGAAATCGGGGCCCTGCTTAAGCTCGCGTTGGAGCGTTTCCTCGTCGAGGACCTTTTCCCATTTGGCAACCACGATGGTGGCGATGCCGTTTCCAATGACGTTTACGATGGCGCCGCCTTCCGAGATGAACCGGTACACGCCGAGAACGAGTACTAGACCTGCGACCGGGAAGCCGGGAATCGTCCCGAGGGTCGCGGCGAGGACGATGAAGGCGCCACCGCTCACGCTTGCCGCGCCCTTCGATGTCAGGAGCAGAATAGCCAGCAGCGTAATCTGTTGCCCCAGGGAGAGGTAGGTGTCGGTGGCCTGCGCAATGAAGATGGCGAGGACCGTCATGTTGATGCAGCTCCCGTCGAGGTTGAACGAGTATCCAGATGGGACAACCAGGCCGACAGCCGACTTGTCGCAACCAAGCCGCTCAAGCTTTGCCATCAGTCGAGGAAGCGCCGACTCGGACGATGACGTGCCGAGGACAATCAGGAGTTCTTCGCGGATGTATCTCAGGAAGCTAAAGAGACTGAACCCGGCTAAGCGACAAACCGCGCCAAGCACAATCACAACGAACAGCACCGCGGTGAGGTAATACGTCGCAAGCAATTGACCATACGATGCCAATGACCCGATGCCGTACTTCCCAATCGTGAATGCAATGGCGCCGAACGCGCCGAGAGGCGATACGTACATGACGATACGTACCATATTGAAGAAAGTGTTCGCTGCTGAATCGATAACGTCCAGCATCGGCTTCCCTTTTTCCCCCAGCATCTGCAGCGCGAACGCGAAGATGATGGAGATGAAGAGAACCTGAAGGAGGTCCCCTTCTGCAAACGCGCCAATCACCGTGTGGGGAATGATGTGGGATATGTAGCCGACAACTGTCTGCTCGTGTGCAGCCTTCGTGTAGGCAGCAATGGACGACGCATCGAGGCTGGTCGGGTCAACGTGCATGCCGACCCCTGGCTTCATTATGTTGACAACGAGTAGACCGATGGCAAGGGCCAACGTCGTCATTACCTCAAAGTAGATGAGTGCCTTACCACCAAGGCGACCGACCGCTTTGATGTCTCGCATACTGGCGATGCCATGCACGACGGTACAGAAGATTAGCGGGGCAACCATCAACTTCACCAACTTCAGGAAGTTGTCGCCCAGAGGCTTCATTGCTTGGGCAGCATTTGGGTAGAAGTGCCCTAAGAGGATGCCGATTACTACGGCGATGAATACCTGAACGTATAGATGGCGGTACCACTCCTTGTGGGAACGCGCGACTGGCGCGGCTGCAGGGATGGCCGAGTGCACTGTGGGCATGTGTGTCTCCTACTACTTTGCCCGGCGGGTAATTCCGCTCGTGAGTGCACTATTCTTTGACGTGCGCCCACATTGGAAAATCAGTCATCTCTCAAGGACCCTTTCCCAATTGGAAAGGCGACCATATGAGGAGTAACATACCATCCCCACTAGTACGGAGCCTGGCGCAGTGCTCAAGCCAACACATTTCGACCTTCAGTCGCTCCGAATCTTCCTGCTCGTCGCTGAGAACGGCAGCGTCACACGTGCGTCTGAAAAGGCGCATATGACGATGTCTGCGGTGAGCAAGCGGATTGCCGATTTGGAGCGCACGGTCGACTGCCCATTGTTTCTCCGCCTGCCTCGCGGCCTCATGCTGACCGCTGCGGGCCACGAATTGGTGAGGCACGCAAAGAGCGTGCTGGAGACCGTGAACCGCATGGCCAGTGCCATGGGCGATTTTTCGGTTGGAGTTCGTGGTCATGTGCGGGTATGGGCCAATACCTCAGCAGTCGTGCAGTTCCTGCCGAAGGACCTCGCCGCATTCCTGAGCAAAGAGCCACTCATCAGAATCAGCCTGGAGGAGCGTCTGAGTCACGAGGTTGTGGAAGCGGTGATGAATGGTGTGGCCGACGTAGGCGTGTTTGCTGACAATGTGCACGCTCCAGGGCTGCAAAAGTATCGCTATCGGGATGACGCTCTCGTGGTGCTGGTGCCGGCAGAGCACCCTCTCGCTCACCGTACGGAAGTGCAGTTTGCACACACCCTCGAATATGATTTCGTGGGCCTGAATCAGGGCAGCTCGTTGCYGGACCGCATGAGCGAGGCGGCGGCCGCGCTCGAGCGCGTGTTGAAGCTGCGGATTCAGGTGACGAGCTTCGATGGCATCTGCCGCATGATTGAAGCAGGACTTGGCATTGGCATTCTGCCGGAGGGAGCAGTACGGCAGGAAATCCTGGTCGCGGGGTTAAGAGCTGTCCGGCTATCGGACCCGTGGGCCGCCCGCTCGTTGTGGTTGGGGGTTAGGGACCCCAATGCATTGCAACCGGAGGCAACGAAGCTCGTCGAGCACTTATGCGGCCTGAAGCCACAGGGCTCCAACTGCGGCAACTGATTACGACCCTTTCTAGCTTGGAAAGGGTGCGTGACAATACCGCAAAGCTATGAGCGCCTGGATGTCACATCATTCTGTTCATCCAAGGACAAATGTAGTGAGGCAATGGAACAGGCTCTGAAAGGAATCCGCGTCGTCGAACTCGGACAACTAATCGCAGGTCCCTTCGCGGCGAAGATGCTCGGAGAATTCGGAGCAGAAGTTATCAAGATTGAATCCCCCCAGAACGGTGACCCACTCCGCAAGTGGCGCATGCTGCATGATGACACTTCCGTCTGGTGGGCAGCACAGTCGCGTAACAAGCAGTCTGTCACCCTAGACTTGCGTTCCCCGGAAGGCCAGGATGTTGTTCGACGACTCGTTGCATCCGCCGACGTTCTAATTGAAAATTTTCGGCCAGGAACGCTGGAGGGATGGGGCTTGGGATGGGACGAGTTGAAGTCCGTCAACCCGAAGCTAATTATGCTTCGGGTTTCCGGATACGGGCAGACCGGGCCGTATCGTGACCGGCCGGGCTTTGGCGTCATAGGCGAAGCGATGGGAGGGTTGCGTCATTTGAGTGGCGAACCAGGGCGCACTCCTGTAAGAGTTGGCGTATCCATTGGCGACTCCCTGTCCGCGCTACATGGGGTGATTGGAGTGCTTTTGGCACTTTCTCATCGTGAGCGCAACGGCGGTGAAGGCCAGGTCGTTGATGTTGCTTTGTACGAATCGGTGTTCAACGTTGATTGTCGTTGAGCCAGTGCAGGCCGATTGCCTGTACCAAAGTGCTCTGCAGGGACGGGGCGACCACTGCAACGGGGTCTGTCGATTCCGTCATGGCCGGGCTTGTCTGTGATGAGACGTCGCCGCTCGCATGGCGCTTCCTTGGGAACAGCGTCGACGCCTTCATTCTTCCAGACGCCGTTGCCCATCGCATGCGAGCCCGACAAGCACCCGTGAGGGTGGCTTGGCAGACTGGACCTCACGAGCGCCAGGTGTGCCTTCATTCAAGCTGGTGCGGATGGGGCGCCCGGTTTCGCGTCACCACTGGGCACCCATCGTGGGGCTACGCGACTACTGCGTCGTTCAGCCTCCGTGACCGTGCAAATCAAGCTTCTGTTGCCTGGGCGGCGCCATTCACTGTGGAAGTGGTCGTCCTGGATTTTGCGGCAATGATTAGGACTCCACCCAAAATCCCCGCACATCCCAAAATCACGAACGAAAGTGAAAAACCAGTGGAATGTGCTTTGGCGTAGCCCACAATGAGGGGGCCCAGAAACTGGCCCAGAAAGCTCCCGCCGCCGACGACCACGCCCACGGCAGGAATCGCCTTCTGGAGAGGGAGAATCTCTGTCAAGTAGGAAGAGACAAGTGGGGTAGGCATCTTGAGCATGAAGCCCACACACAAAATGAGGGCGATTTGGATGTACAGGGCATGAGTAGGCATCTCAGCGAGGACAACCAATGTCAGACCAGAGATGACCATCGGGATGGCCGCATGCCAGCGGCGTTCCTGGTTGTGCTTGTCGGAGCGGCTGGTAATGTAGTAGACCCCGACCATCGACATAATGAACGGCGCGCCGGAGAGGACGCCGACCATCATCTCGCTGACGCCACTGAACGACTTGAAGATGGTGGGTAGCCAGAGCGTCAGGCCATAGAGGATGATTTGGCTGCATGCGAAGCCAATCGTCAGCAGCCAGACGGACGGCTCCTTGAATACGACAATCCACGACGAAGTGTTATTGTCCTTGTGGGAAGCTTGCTCTGCCGCGAGCTCCCTCTCGATGCTCAGGCGGTCTCCCTCCGCGAGCCACTTCGCGGATTGCAGGCTCTTCGGAATCGAGTAGAACCATACAAGGCAGAAAATCCATGCCGGCAGGCCCTCGATGACCATCATCATGCGCCAGTCATGATGCGCTAGCACGGCCGCGGAGATAGGGCCGGCAAGGAAGCCGCCGGCTGCAACGCTTAGGTTCCAGATGCCGAAGGCGCGTCCGCGTTCCGACTTGACGAACCATTGTGTGAGCAGCATCGAGGATGCCGCATATATGGGCCCTTCCGCCAGTCCAAGCGCGAATCGGATTGCGAGTAGTTCTTCGAAGCTTCTGGCGAATCCCGTAAGTATCGAGATGCCCCCGAACAGCACAAGACAGACGCCGATGAGCTTGCGCGAGCCGAACTTGAGGGCCAGGTAGCCGGCGAGCAGCTGCGTAGCGAGATATCCCCATGCAAACGAGCCGCCAAGCCATCCGGCTTGGATTTCATTGAGCGCCAGCTCCTTCGTAATGTGGGGCAGCGCCATCCCGATGTTGACTCGGTCAAAGAACGAAATCATGTACATCAGGAACACCGCCGGCATGACGATGAGCCATCGTAGCCGTGCTGAGTTCTCGGACGTGGGGTTTAGCATGAAAGCCTCCGTGCCGTCTTCGGCGGACGCCGGCGGCGGTATTTCTGGTGCTGGCGCAGCCATGTGTGTTGCACGTTGGCCAGGAGATACGATGCACCTGAGCCTATTGCCCAGGTGCGTGATGCCCATGGTTCCTGCCAGTCAGGCGGCTTGTTTGGTCGGAGCCAGTGCCATGGACTGGTCTGCGCCGAGTGGATTGCACGGGCTTTGACTCAAACGCTCACCATCGAACTTCAGCGGGTTTGCCAGCAACTTCAGGTCGTCCTTCTGCGGATGCGGGACCTGGCTAACCATGCCAACTTCCTCGACGAACGGATTGTCCAGTGCCTGCTTCAAGTTCAAGACCGGGGCAATCGGCAGGACGCCGCGCAGGACATTGAGCCAATGCTCGACGGGTTGCTTCTTGAACTCGTTGTCGAGCGCCACGGTCAATGCGTCCCGGTTCGTAAGCCGGAGGGCCTGTGACTGGAAGCGCTCGTCTGCGCGCAGGGTGGGGCTGCCGAGCACTTCAAGCAGCGAGTCCCAGAACCGGTCGGTCATGCACATGACGTAAATCCAGCCATCTGCCGCCTGGAAGGTTTGAACCGGCGTGACCGAGAGGTGAGCCCCGCGGGGTACGCGGCCAGACACAAAGCCTTCGTTGAGGTACCACGTACCAGCGTAGCCCAACTGGTGCAAGGCGACATCAAACAGACTGACATCCACATCACCGCCGATTCCCGTCCTGTCAGCACTGCGCAGCTTGCCCAGCAGCCCCACCATGCCGGTGATGCCCGTCATGTAGTCGATGACCGATGCACCGAAGCGCGTCGGGGCGCCAGATGGGTCGCCGGTCAGGTCCATCAGGCCAGATTCGGCCTGCATCAGGAAGTCGTAGCCCGGCCAGGCTTCCCGCGAGTTGTTGCGACCATATGCCGAGATATGCAGGCAGACAAGCTTGGGATTCAGATGCTTGAGGCTCTTGTAGTAGATGGAGAGCTTTTCAGGCTGGTCGCCCCGCAGATTGTTGACCACCGCATCGGCACCCGCTACGAGCTTCTCGAAGACTTTGCGGTCATCTTCGGCCTTCATGTCGAGGACGACGCTGCGCTTGTTGGTGTTCCAGCCCTGGAAGAACAGGCTGTCCGCCTCGCCAAGATGGTATGGGCCAATGTGGCGCGAGGGGTCTCCGCCAATCGCCTTGTTCTCAATCTTGATGACCTCGGCACCCATATCGGCCAGGAACATCGAACCATAAGGGCCGGCAGCGAACTGCTCGAGCGAGAGAATGCGAAGACCTTCCAGCGGTTTCATTTGTACTTCCTCCAACTAATACGGGATGACACAGCAAGCGTTGATTCAAATGCCTTCGTAGTTTGGTGCTCCCTTCGCAAAGAAGGCACGCACACCCTCTGCACACTCGGGCGAACTGAACGCCTTATCGCTGGCGGCAAAGGAGACGTCCATGGCTTCGCGCATGGGGAGGTCGAAGGACAGATTGATGATGGATTTGCAGAGCGCCAGCGCCTGGCGTGGGCGACGGACCAGGGTGGCGC
This sequence comes from Cupriavidus sp. 05T313, assembly GCF_056396665.1. Taxonomy (NCBI): domain Bacteria; kingdom Pseudomonadati; phylum Pseudomonadota; class Betaproteobacteria; order Burkholderiales; family Burkholderiaceae; genus Cupriavidus; species Cupriavidus sp. 05T313. The sequence goes on from NZ_JBFTLX010000105.1 coordinate 8,730, forward strand.
AAAGCTCCTGTGCCATTGTGTGAGCTTGGCCGGAAGGAGCAACACGGTTAATAAGACCCCAAGACAGTGCTGTTGTGGCATCCAGAGGCTCGCCCAGGAACATCATTTCCTTCGCGCGTGCCGAGCCGATGCGACGCGTCGCGCGAACGGTGCCACCGCTGCTCGGGAAGACGCCGAGCTTGATTTCCGGCAGTGCCACGCGGCTGGTCTTGGATGCCACAATCAGGTCGCAGCACAAGGCGAGTTCCAGACCGCCACCAAAGGCAAGTCCTTCGATTGCGGACACGGTCGGCTTTGGAAAGTTCTCAAGCTGGRAGAAAATCTCGTTCTGGCGCTTAAGCTTCTTCGGTACCACTTGGCCGGGGGACATGAGCTCGAGTTCGACGAACTCTCCGATGTCCGAGCCGGCGCAGAAGGCTTTGGTACCTGCGCCTCGCAGAATGACAGCGCGGACATCGTCATTCGCAGCCAGTGCGTCCAGGGTCTCACCCAGTTGGCGGGAGAGGGTCAGCGTCACAACGTTGACCGGGGGATTGTCCAGAGTGATGGTGGCAACGCCGTTCTCGATGGCGCAAAAGACTTGCTGTGTTGTCATGCTGTTTTGGCTTACTGATACGAAGTGAAAGGGAGACCCTCAGCAGTACCGAAGGAGAGGCCGCTCAGTTGACGACCAACTTGGTCTGCGCGACCAGGTTCTTGAAGTCGGCAATTTCCTTGGTGATGAGCGCCTTGAACTCCGCCTGGCTGCTCGGGTGCGGTTCGATGCCTTGTGCAAGCAGTTGCTTGCTGATGGTCGGGTCGCTAACGGCCTTGACGATGGCGGCGTTCAGCTTGTTGATGATGGGCTGCGGTGTGCCCGCGGGCGCTAGGACGCCGAACCACGTGCCGACGTCGATGCCTTTCACGCCGGCCTCGGCCAGCGTGGGTACGTCGGGCAGGGCGCTGGAGCGAGTGGCGGTGGTCACGGCGAGGGCGCGGGTCTTGCCGGACTTGATATGGGGCAGCGCCGAGGTCACCGTATCGAACATGATGAGCACCTGGCCGCCTAGCAGGTCGGACACAGCCGGCGCACTGCCGCGATACGGAATGTGCGTGATGGGAGCACCGGTGCGCAGCTTGAACATTTCGCCAATCAGGTGGTGCGCGCTGCCGGGGCCGGCCGAGCCATAGTTGTACTTGTCCGGATTTGACTTCGCGTCCGCAACGAGTTCTTGGATGGTCTTCGCCTTGACGTTGCTGTTGACGACCACGACGTTCGGCACGATGGCAGTCATGGCAATGGGCACCAGGTCGGTATCGAATTTGTAGGAAAGTTTCAGCACCGACTGAGCAATGGTGTGGTGAGCGCTGCCGGCCAGCAACGTGTAACCGTCAGGCGGTGACTTCGCCGCGGCATCGGCACCAAGCGTCGCGGAGGCACCGGACTTGTTCTCGATGACGACGGGTTGCCCCAGCTCCTTGATGAGCGTGGGCGAAATCAGACGCATCAGCGTGTCGGTCGTGCCGCCCGCAGGGAACGGCACAATCATCTTGATGGGGCGGGTGGGGTAGTTTGCTGCCGGGTCTGCTGCGAATGCAGGCGTAGTCGCGGTAACCGTACAGGCGAGCGCTCCCAGCGCCAGGCGGAACATGGCGTTCATGCTTTGTCTCCTTGATTTTTCGAGTGGTAGTTGGGTGCCGTCAGGCCGGCCCTAATTCAAAGAAGCCTGACGGGAAACGCGAAGCGCTATGAAGGACTCGACTGAAGCGATGTGCGGTACAGGTTCTCGCGAGTCATCTCTTCGCCGAGCTGTCCATGCGCGCAGGCTGTCCGGGCAACTAGGCATGAGGCATTCAGGCCGGGCGGCGACAGCCGTAGTGAGAGAAGATGGGTTGTGCGGCGCATGGTCGAGGGCGGATGCAGTCAGATTTCGGTTGGCGTGGCCCGATAACGAACGGTCTGTGTGTACCGGTCGTGCGGGTAGTAGCTAATCGATGCCTGAATCATTCCCTGGTTGGCATCGTAGAAGAAACGCACCATCTGCAGCGCAGCGCTTCCAGGTTGGGCTTGCAGGATGTCGGCGAGTTCTGCGTCGAGCAGCGTCGCAGTGGTGTGCTGCTGAATTTCGGCCACACGCACGCCAAACATCTTTTCGATGCTCTTGTAAATCGGCGCGTTCGAGACGGCGTGCCGCTTCTGTGCTTCGGCATACCGCGGCGATACGTAGATACGGACATAGCTCATCGGCAAGTCCGCGCCGGGGCGCTTGCGAACGAAAGAGACTTCCGAGAGGAGGAGTCCTTTTGCGGCATTGAGCGTATTTGCCAACGCGTCGTCGACCACCACCTCGCGATGGCTTACCAGGTGCATCTCGGTGTTCTCAACGAACTGGAGCAAGTCGCTGACCGAGTTCACGGCGCTGAACACGTCGTCTCGATGCACCGGCTCGCGCACGATGGTGCCTATGCCGGGATGCGAAGAGATGAGTCCCTGTTCGCGCACGGCCCGCAGTGCTTGGCGCACCGTCTGGCGGCTGACGCCATACCGCTGCGCCAGCTCGTTCTCAGACGGCAGGATGGAGGCTGGTTGGTATTTGCCTTCCTGGATATCCGTGGTGAGGAGATTGGCCAGGGTCGAGTACAGCGGCTGCCTCCCGCCGGTACTTAAAAGAAGATTCTTGCCGTGTTCCGAGGCCATTGCGTTGTTCCCCATGCCCGCTACGGGCGGATGCGACCCCGTACCGGAGTCATTGAGTTCACTAACGCGAATTATCTCCGAAGCCTGTACGGTTGTCCGGCCAATACGGCCCGCTCCGCCCCGGGAACTGGGAGAACCGACATGCGGATGTGGCGAGCGGGCTGTTTTCATTTGGCTGTTCGAATGTACGTACTGTACGGCTGTACGTACATTATGCTTCCGTGACCGGGTTTGGTATGAGGGTTTCTACTAGGTCAAGCGCGGTGCCTGTCTCGGGGCCCAGAATGTACAGAGAGAGGCAATGCGGCGCGAAGGCCCGAAGGCCGCCTAATAGGGACGCAGGCAAACAAACTGTCGGCCGCCGGCACGCATGCCGAAATATGCGAGGGGCAGCAAGCCTTGCTCGGGAAAGCGCCCTGGCGCGTAACCGGTTGTCGAATCCACACCGACACAGTGAGTCCCTAAGGGGCTGAGCGCGGGTCGGCGGGCAAGTCTCTTCGCGCGCCGAGCGCGTTGTACCGCTCGCGCGTCGTCTCCGCGCGGCATTCAGGCCCAAGCTGAACTGTGGGACGGCATCGGTGCCGCATCTAGTAGGTGAATTTTGGTCAAGTAGCCCCTGGCCGGCGTTCGCCCGAGCCGTATGGCCCATTCAGAAAATCCGGATTCTCCCCGTGCCTGTTCTCCGGCAACCTTGCGCCACTACCGAGGAAATAGGCAGGCCTGCAGCCTGCCAAGACGGTATTGGAGACAGACATGATTTGCAGAACCGGAGTAATGAGCCTTTGCCTTGGCGCCAAGTGGCTGGTCATGGGGGCAGTGGGGCTCGGGATTTCCTCGGGAGTGATGGCCGAGAATGCGTTTCCGTCGAAACCTATCACCCTCGTCGTGCCGTTCTCGGCCGGCGGTCCGACGGATGTGGTTTCCAGGGCACTTGGTCAGGCCATGTCCAAGGACCTAGGGCAAAGCGTCATCGTGGAGAACCGCCTGGGCGCAGGAGGAACGGTGGCGGCTGCATATGTCGCTCGAGCACAGCCGGATGGCTACACCATCCTCATTCACCACAATGGGATGGCGACCGCGCCGGCGTTGTATAAGAAACTCTCGTACGACCCGCTAAAGGACTTTGCGTACATTGGGCAAGTTGCCGATGTGCCAATGACGCTTCTCGGGCGTAAGGACCTTCCGCCCACAACGGCTGCTGACTTAGTCAAGTACGTGGCCCAGAACAAGGACAAAGTTTCTCTAGCCAACGCCGGTCTGGGCGCAGTGTCGCAACTGTGTGGGCTCCTGTTTGAGGAAGCCGTGCATACGAAGATGAACTCGATTCCTTATCAGGGTACAGGGCCAGCACTTACTGCATTGCTGGGCGGTCAGGTTGACCTGCTGTGTGACCAGACGACCTCGACGCTGTCGCACATCAACGCGAACCGACTCAAAGTTTATGGGGTCACCACGCCGAAGCGAATCAAGGCGCTTCCCAATACGCCGACTCTGCAAGAGGGTGGTCTCAAGGGTTTCGAGATGAAGGTGTGGCATGGGCTATACGCTCCCAAGGGTACCCCGCCGGCGGTGACAGCACGTCTCACCAAAGCTCTGCAGAAGGCGCTGCAGGACCCGATGGTATCCAAACGACTCGATGAGCTTGGTGCCGAGATTGTTCCGGTAGACAAGCAAACTCCGGAGGGGCTGAAGACTTGGCTTAAGGCGGAAAGCGACAAATGGCAACCGTTGTTGAAGACGATGAAGGTAGAGGCGGACTAGGACGCTCGCCTGCGTGGATGGCCGAGTACCACGGCCATGCGCGTCGGAGATAGTGAAACCCGTGACGACAGAAACGCCGGCATTGCGAATGCAAGCCGGCGTTTTCGCATTTTTGCCACGCGCTAAGCGCTCATTCAGAACATCCTGGGACGACCAGGCTTGTGTCGGCCCAGCGTGTCGCCGCCTGCGCCAAAAGATGCGCGGGTTGTTCCAGTTGCTTATCTCCGAGCGCTTTCGACGTGGTGCGTTGCTACATCCATGGGGGCGGCTGCGGCATGGCCACTTGCGGACCCGATTCTAGTCTCGCCTGTCCTGTGGGTAGCGCTGGGGACTCTCGGGACGTTCACGCAGACGGCAGATTGATTTCCGGGCGCAGTCAAAACATCCGTTGATGGCAGCAGCATTATTTTCTATTTCACCATGCGCCTCCGTACTAGATACCATCGATGCAACGGGTATCGATGCACACACCACCCGGCTAAATAATTACCTGGAAGAGACATGAAACGCTTGTTGGTTCAAGTGGGGATTGGTGCGCTCGTAACCTTTGGCGYTCAAGCCCAGCCGGCATACCCGGACCATCCGATTCGCATGGTTGTAGGTTTTGCCGCCGGTGGAAGCACGGACCTAGTGGCCCGTATTGTGGGTAACAAGCTAGGTGCCATACTGGGCCAATCTGTCGTCGTGGAGAACAAGGCGGGGGCAGGAGGCACTATCGCCACTGACGCCGTGGCCAAAAGCAAGGCCGACGGTTACACGCTACTTTTTGGCACCAGTTCCCATGCCATCAACGCTTCCTTGTACAAGACTCTGCCGTATGAGCCCAACGCGGTAGTGCCAGTTGCGGTGGTGGCAGCCGTGCCAATGGTTCTCGCCGTGAATCCGTCCGTCAAGGCAAACACGGCCAGGGAACTGGTCGACGACATCAAAAAGAATCCTGGGAAGTACAGCTACGGTTCTGCAGGAAAGGGTAGTGCGTTGCACATGGCAGTGGAGCTGCTCAAGTACCAGGAGCATCTAGACATTGTCCACGCGCCATTTCGAGGCGCAAGCCAGGCCGTTCAGTCTGTGATTTCCGGCGACCTCCAGTTCATCACTGATGCGGTTACTACCGCAGGACCGATGATTAAGGCCGGCCGTCTGAAGCCTCTTGCTGTGACGACGGGCACACGCTCCAGTGTGCTGCCGAATGTGCCGACAATGAAGGAGGCTGGTTTTCCTAACTACGAGACATCCATCTGGAACATGGTGATGGTGCCTCGAGGCACGCCGGCCCCTGTCGTCCAGAAGTTGAGCGCTGCCTTGTTACAGACAGTCAAAGACCCGGAAGTCCGCGAACGGCTAGCCAAGATTGGAGTTGAGCCCATCTTGGATTCCACACCCGACAAAGCCGCCAAGTTCGTTCAAGCCGAGACGCAACGATGGGCAGACGTTATCAAGGCAGGAAACATCCAGCCGGACTAACCGTCGTCAATGCATGCCGCTACGGGCCTACCCACTCGGCGCCTGGCCAAGCTCCATCGAGCACTAGCCGTTTGGCCAGAGTCACCAGTTCCGCCGAAACAAAGCTCGCGGCTGGGGACATTCGACGCGTAGCCGCATGTGCCAGCACGATTCGCCGGGAGAGGTTGGGGGAGGTAATTGGTGCAGCCGCCAATATGCCTTTTTCCAGTTCTTCGGATACCGCCGAGCTGGGTAGAACTGTGTACCCAAAGCCCTTTGCAACCAGAGATTTTTGGACAGCCAGGGAATTGGTCTCGACCGCGATAGTGGGTTTGATTCCTGCGACAGCGCACGCATGCTCGACCACTGTGCGAAGACCGTGCGGCGCGTTTGGTAGCACAAGCGGAAGGTCTCGAAGGCTCTCGATGGTGTGCGCATCGCCTTGCGGCACGGTGCCAGGAAGGCCGACTAGATAGAGCTGTTCGTCGAGCAGCGCCTCTACTTGCAGGCCAGGGGAAGCTTTGATGTCGTACAAGAGCGCTATCTCAACGTCGCCTGCCTCAAGCCACTGAAGGAGGTTGCCTGCGTAGCCCACATTGAGCCGAACAACGAGTTGCGGATGCTTGCCTTTCACAGTTGCGACAAGTTCTGCTGCCAGTAACTCGCACGTACTCGGCAGCAAACCGATGACGGCTGTGCCTGAAATCGCCCCTTTCACCGGCTGAATCTCAGCCTTGGCTCGGTCCAGTTCGCGCAACGCGCGTCGGCCGTACTCAACCAATGTTCTACCAGCCTCCGTGAGGACCATTCCATGCCGCTCGCGCTCAAAAAGCTCTACACCGAATTCCTCCTCAAGCAGCCTTACATGCCGGGAAACAGCCGGTTGAACAATGCTAAGGAGTTCGGCGGCCTTGGTGGCGCTCCCGGTTTCCGCGATGGCCAGCAGCGCACGCAGTTGCTTGATATCCATATGTCCCCTAGTGCACTTTGCTGTCATCCAAATTACTGATTGGAGGAATCACTTTATTGTATTTCATAAAGCCTATCAGTCAATTCTATGATAGCAGATGTCATTCCCCACCGAGACAATCTCCCATGACCAATCCAAATTCTGAGCCCCTTGCCTGGCAAGAAGATATCTTTCAAGTCCTCAAGCAAAACGGGGTTCGCCAAGTTGCTTACGTGCCGGACGCCGGCCATTCCCATGTCATCAAACGGGCCAAAGAGGACCCCGAAATCCGCGACGTTGTTCTCACCACCGAAGAAGAAGGTGTCGGTGTTGTCAGCGGCGCGTGGCTGGGTGGCGAGCGTGCGGTCCTGCTAATGCAGAGCAGTGGTGTTGGCAACTGCGTGAATATGTTCTCGCTGCTGGATAGCTGCCGCTTCCCGTTCTTCACCATCGTCACCATGCGCGGCGAGTACGCCGAGTTCAATCCGTGGCAGGCGCCAATGGGCTTGGCCACCGCCAAGGCGCTTGAGCTGATGGGCATTACGGTGTATCGCGTGGACTCGCCGGAAGATGCCGCAGAACTCATCGACGCGGGACTGGTCTCCGCATTCGACGCAGGACAACGCGTCGCCATTCTTCTCTCTCAAAGCCTCATCGGCCGCAAAARGTGGGTGCGCTGAACATGACTACCTCGACCTCCAAGTCGGCGATTAACCGCCGCGAATTCGTTGCCGCCCTGCTGAAGCAGTTTCCTGATGCGCTCGTCGTGACGGGTCTTGGCTCCCCTTCGTACGACGTTTTTGCGGCCGGGGACCGTCCTTCCAATTTTTATCTTTGGGGCGCTATGGGCGGGTCTACCTCGGTTGCGCTCGGGCTGGCCCTGGCACAACCCGAAAAGCAGGTCATTGCCATTGCAGGCGATGGCGAGCAGTTGATGGGTATCGGCAGTCTTGCCACYGCCGCAGCTCAAAACCCAAGGAACCTGGCAGTTGTGATTCTTGACAACGGTCACTTCGGTGAGACCGGCATGCAGCAAAGCCATACTAGCCTGGGCACCAACCTCGCAAAGGTGGCAGCCGGATGCGGTGTTCGCTCGACGCTCGAAGTCTCCGAGATTGCGGAACTGGATAAGCTGACGCAGGCAATCAAGAATGCGGATGGCATGACCGTGGCTCAGGTGTACATTGCCGCGGAAGAGCATCAGCGCGCTCTGCCCCCGCGCGACGGCGTATTCGTCAAGAACCGCTTCCGTCAGCACCTGGGATTTGCGCCGCTCTAGTCTTCTAACCCATCCGGACAGCATTGCGCCATGAAGCAGTATCAAATGTTCATCGACGGGACCTTCGTGAATGCGAGCGATGGTCGTTGGTTCGAAACCCAGAATCCCTTCACCGGGAAAGCCTGGGCCCAAGTCGCTCGCGGCACGGAGGCGGACGTCGACCGCGCGGTCAACGCAGCCGATAATGCGTTCCGCGCTGGCCCGTGGGCAGAAATGACAGCCACCCAGCGTGGCGCTTTGCTGCGGAAGCTAGGAGACCTTATCGCCAGGGATGCCGAACAGCTGGCTGAGTTTGAAGTGCGGGACAACGGCAAGTTGCTCGCTGAGATGAGCGCGCAGGTGAAGTATCTGCCGCAGTGGTTCTACTATTTCGGCGGCCTTGCCGACAAAATCGAGGGAACGGTAGTTCCGCTAGACAAGAAGGGATACTTCAACTACACGCGGAATGAACCCGTGGGTGTCGTAGCCGCCATTACACCGTGGAACTCCCCGCTAATGCTGTTGGCGTGGAAAATCGCGCCGGCGCTGGCTTCGGGGTGCACGGTAGTCGTAAAGCCGTCCGAATTCACTTCGGTCTCCGCTTTGGAACTGGCTCTGCTCTTCCAGGAAGCGGGCTTCCCAGCGGGCGTGTTTAATGTGGTGACGGGTTTCGGAGCCGAGGTTGGGTCACCGCTCGTCATGCATCCACTTGTTAAGAAGGTAACGTTCACGGGCTCCGATGCAACCGGGCGCGCCATCAACCAGCAATGTGCAGCACAGTTCAAGCACGTGAGCCTGGAACTGGGCGGGAAATCGCCCAACATCGTGTTCAATGATGCAAACATGGACGATGCAGTCAACGGCGCTGTCTCGGGCATCTTCGCGGCCAGCGGGCAAACCTGCATTGCTGGCTCTCGTCTGCTGTTGCAGGAGGATATCCATGATGCGTTCATCGACAAGCTACTAACGTTGGCGAAGACAGCGAAGCTTGGCAATCCAATGAACGCGTCGACGCAGGTGGGCCCCATCACAACGCCGGCACAGTATGAAAAGGTCCTCTCCTACATCAAGATTGCGAAGGAAGAGGGGGCAAACCTTTTGCTGGGTGGCCAGCCGGCATCATGCGGAGATGGGTGGTTCGTCGAGCCCACTATCTTTTCCAATGTGACGCCACAGATGCGCATTGCCCGAGAGGAAGTGTTTGGTCCGGTACTTTCGGTTCTGAAATTCAAGGACGAAAAAGATGCTATCGAGATTGCCAACGATAGCTGCTATGGGCTTGGGGCAGGGGTTTGGACATCTGATATCGGTCGCGCGTTTCGGATGTCGGAAAGGATTCAGGCCGGCACCGTGTGGGTGAATACCTATCGAGCCGTCAGCTTCATGTCGCCCTTTGGCGGCTATAAGGATTCGGGTCTGGGTCGGGAAAACGGGATTGATGCCATCCGCGCGTACCTCCAGACAAAGAGCGTGTGGATTAACACAGGCGCCGGTTCAGGGAATCCGTTCACTATTCGGTGAGTCGTGGCCTGCGCGGATGCTTGCGCCGCGCAGCGCCCCCATTTCCGGCGGTTGACAATCTGCCATCGGCTGCACCAGGGCGACTAGGTGCGGCGCTTACCAAAAAACATGATGACAAAGAGCAGAATTTCACTGGATTTCGATTTGGCTAAGCCGGGCAAGCACGCCGGCTATGCAAGACTTCCATACTCAGTGAATCGCTCGGCGTACGGATGGCTTCCCATCCCGGTAGTGAGCATCAAGAACGGCGTAGGTAAGACCGTGTTGCTGTTGTCCGGAACCCATGGCGACGAATACGAAGGGCAGGTGGCACTGACGCGCTTGGCGCGACAATTGCAGGCCAACGATATTCAAGGGCATCTCATCATCTTGCCGATGGCGAATTACCCGGCAGCCAAAGACGGTAATCGTGTGTCTCCGATAGATGAGGGAAACCTGAACCGCCTCTATCCCGGAAATCCGAGCGGCGCACCCTCCGAGATGATTGCCCATTTCATCGAGACCGAACTGATGAGCCGCGCGGACTTCGTATTCGACCTCCATAGCGGCGGGACATCGCTCAACTATTTGCCTGCGACGACATCCGTCGCTTCAACGGGCTCTTCGTCTGAAGCGGAGCGTCGAGCTCTGATGTCGACGTTCGGAGCGCCCTACGGACTATTGTTCTCGAGTGCACCAGGGAGCGGCAGTTCTTCCGAAGCCGCGGCGCGCACCGGCATACCGCGTCTGGGCACTGAACTAGGCGGCCGCGGATGGGTTCATCCTGGCTACCGTGAGATGTGCGAGTCGGGCGTACTGCGTGTATTGGCTTGGCTTGGCGTGACTAAATCAGAGGGGCTTCCTCCGCCGCCCGAGGTTAGGTTTCTTTCTGTTGACAAGGATTGCTTCGTCTACGCGCCAGAAAATGGCCTGTTTGAAGCTCGTGTCATGCTTGGCGATGAGGTGAGGGTGGGTGACCTCGCCGGCTACGTCTATTTCCCTGAAAGCCCGCTCCGCGTTCCTGAAGCGGTGCATTTCTTGGCAAGCGGTGTCGTGGTTTGCGAACGAGCCGTGGCAATGTGCGAGCGCGGAGACTGTCTCCTCCACTTGGGGAAGGCAATCTAGTCCGGTAAAGAGCGTAAGCCGGCAACGCGGGATTCGGCTTCTAGACAGGGTCTGAGCAGAAATGGACGTAAAGAAAGTGGTACGATGACTTCTTCAGCAATCGAGAGGTTTGTGATACGCGGAATCGTCGGTGACATTGAGCTGTTGGTTAATGTGCCGGAGGGACCCATTCGCGGCATCGCGGTCATCGCCCACCCTCATCCGCTGCAGGGCGGAACCGCAGAACATAAGGTTCCAAATTTGTTTGCGAAGATACTAGCGTCCCGTCAATACGTCGCCGTTCGCCCCAATTTCCGGGGCGTAGGGGGCTCGGAAGGCACGCATGACTTCGGAAACGGAGAGACTCTCGATGTGCTATTGGTCATCGAGCACTTGCGACGAATCTATCCGGCCTTGCCCCTTGTTTTGGCGGGATTCTCCTTCGGCGCATACGTGATTGCACGGACCACGGGGGTGCTACACGAACAGGGGGTCAATTGCACTCACATCGTGCTCGCCGGCACACCATGGGGAACTATCGAAGGGCAGCGCACCTACGAGACGCCTCCCGTACCATCCACGACCATGGCAATTCACGGTGAGAGGGACCAGCGCGTAGAGCTCAAAGCTGTGTTCGACTGGGCGCGTCCGCAAGGCTTGCCTATCGTCGTTGTTCCTAACGCCAGCCACTTTTTTACCGGAAAATTGGCCGTCCTGGAGCGCTTGGTGGGCGCATATCTGGACCGCTCGCCATAACCGGTTGACAGTCGCGCGAGCTAAGGTGATGGCTGGCCGGCATTCATCACGCCGTCTGGAAAATTGTAGAAAAATCGCAGCACTCCTGAGCGAGCATGACGATGGCTGCAATCAGCGTGCTTCGTTGGTCCGACTTGTACATCGCCACGTAGGTGGCATCCGGTAGCGGCGGATTAACTTCAAGGACATCGAGAAGTCCAGCGCTTTGCATCTGACGAAGGCAGTCTTTCGGGAAGTAGCTCACTCCGAACCCGGATATGGTAAGGGCTATCAATGCCACGATGCTATTGCTGACGATAACGTTGACGGGGCGAAATCCTATCGACTTGAACCAGCTGTCGTAAATAATCCCCGTGCCAGACTTGTCCACGAGTACGCGCCTCGCCGCGAGTTCGTGTATCTGGATTGGCCGCTGAGCGTCAAGCAATCCGGGCTTGCACATCCACGCGTTCTCAACTTTGCCTACTACCTTTGATGCAAAGCGCGCATCTGTATAAGCATCGGGCACTACCATCAAATCAAGCTCGTCCGCCAGGAGCTTGTCCCGTAGCTTAGTGCTCATATCCACTTCGGGCTCGATGACGACTCGTGGATAGTGTTCGTGAATCTGATTGACCAGTCGGGGTAGCCAGGTCATGGCCGATAGCTCGGTAACGCCAATGCGAACCCGACGCTGCATCGCGTCCGGTTGGGTGAATTGCTCCATCGCTGCATCCCGTTCCGCCAGAAGCTTCTTTGCCAACAAGAACATCTCTTCCCCTTTTTCCGTCAGCCGGGCGGTTCTTGTTCCGCGGTCGAACAATTGCGTGTTGAAGAGTTGTTCGAGCTCCTGCACCCTTTTGGAGACTGCGGACTGGGTTGTGTGCAACCTCAGGGCGGCTTGCGCGAATCCGCCCGCTTGCACGACCCAGAATATTGCCTCAAGTTGTTTAAACGTAACCACAGTGCACCTTGCTAGGGATAACCACTAAAACACATTGCTTCTATTCATCGAATCGCATCGATAAAACTCGTTTGTTGTAATTGTATTCTGGTATCAAAATGCATCCAACAATTTCTCCTCCCGAGAGGCAAAAAGAGAGAATCTCGCCCCCTCTAGCTGAGGAGGGGTAGGGAGGCCGGAGACCTTCGAAAATGCAACGGTCCGTCATACACGGGCCGGATGCCCGTGGAAAGCAGGTAACAAGACGGGCGACTCTTGCTCCATCTATTTCGAGCCAGGGACGTTCGCGTGCCCCACGCGTGCGTCGCAGTTCCGAGCCTCAGCCCTTGCTGAGGCTTCCAATCCCCAAGACCTGAAAGGATGAATTCCATGCGTAAGTTGTCGGCAATCGCTATTGCAGCCGTGAGCCTCTCGCTGACTACAGTCAGTGCCTTCGCGGACCAGCTGGCGGACATCAAGCAGCGAGGTGCACTGGTTTGCGGCGTGTTGGGCACTATCGAGCCATTTAGCTTCACCAATGCCCAGACCAGGGAAGTACAAGGGTACGACGTGGATTTCTGCAGCGCGATTGCCAAGAGCCTGGGTGTGAAGCTCGAACTCAAGCTGATTGCGACCGCGGCGCGGATTCCCGAGCTACAGCAGGGGCGAGTGGACATCCTTGCAGCCGCACTTGGCTGGACGCCGGAACGGGCCGAACAAATTGGTTACAGCGACCAGTACTTTGTCAGTCTGACCAAAGTGGCGGTGAAACGCTCGGAAGGACTGAAAACTACGGCTGACTGTTACGTCCCGCCAATTTTGAGGTTTGGCGAGGGGTGTTTGTCGCGGTTTCGGCAAGAGCGAGTTTAGGAACATCGCCTTGACCATCGCGAGACACGACGGGCGTAAAGAAGGCCAGTACTCCTCTGATAT
>NZ_JBFTLX010000106.1:0-21927 GCF_056396665.1 Cupriavidus sp. 05T313
CCCTTACCAGGCCGCGAAGGTACGCGAACTGGTGACCTTCCTCGAGCTTTACCTGGAACTGACCGCGCGCGAGCTTTATCCGGAAGCGTTCTTTGGCGGCAAGGTGAGCGATGGTGTGAAGGAGCGCCAGAAGAAGCTGCTGGAGCGATATATCCCCGCGTTCGCCAAGCTGGCGAAGTTCTCGCCTTACCTGGCTGGCGAGACCTTCACGCTGGCGGACTGCGCCGCGGTGGTGCACTTCCCGCTGATTTCGTCGTGCACCAAGATCATCTACGGTACGGACATGTTGTCCGACCTGCCGGTCAGGGATTACCTCAAGCGGATGGGTGAGCGGCCCACCGTGCAAAAGGTGAACGCGGATCGCAAGGCGAACACGGAGCTCATGCTGAGCGGGCGGAAGTAAGTCAGGGATTGCTCCAGGCAAAACGCCCGCGATCCGCAGGCGTTTTGCGTTGATGGTCTTGCGTCAGGGGCGGGAGCGGCTCGCAGGACCGTTCTGCCTGGGTAACCAGCGCCGCACGCAGTCCCGCAGGCGCTCTTACAACGCCTTCAACCTCTCCAGAGCCAACGCCAGCGTCTCCTCCTTCTTGGCAAAGCAGAACCGCACCACGCCAGACTCGCGCGGCTGCGAATAGAACGCCGACACCGGGATCGCCGCCACCCCGATCTCGCGCGTCAGCCACATCGAGAAATCCGCCTCGCTCATATCGGAAATGGCCGAGTAGTCCACGCACTGGAAGTASGTSCCRTCCGASGGCAGCAGCTTGAAGCGCGTGGTGGCCAGCCCGGYGCGGAAGWAGTCGCGCTTGGCCTGGTAGTAAGCCGGCAGCTCCAGGTAAGGCGCGGGGTCCGCCATGTACTCGGCCAGCCCGTACTGCACCGGCGTATTCACCGTAAACACGTTGAACTGGTGCACCTTGCGGAATTCCGCGGACAGCGCCGCCGGCGCGGCCACATAGCCCACCTTCCAGCCGGTGACGTGATACGTCTTGCCGAAGCTCGACACCACGAAGCTGCGCCGTGCCAGTTCGGGATGGCGCGAGACCGACTGGTGAAGCTGGCCGTCGAACACCATGTGCTCGTAGACCTCGTCGGACAGCAGCAGGATATCGGTGCCTGCCAGCAGTTCGGCCAGGCGCTCCATGTCGCCCGCGCGCCAGATGGTGCCGGTGGGGTTGTGCGGGGTGTTGATCAGCAGCATCCGCGTGCGCGGCGTGATGGCGGCGGCGAGCCGGTCGAAGGGGATGCGGAAGTGCGGCGCGTCCAGCGCGACCGATACCACCTTGCCGCCGGCCAGTTCGATGGCGGGGATGTAGCTGTCGTAGCAGGGCTCCAGCACGATCACCTCATCGCCCGGATGCACGGCGCACAGGATGCTGGTGAGGATGCCCTGGGTGGCGCCGGCCGTGACCGTGATCTCGCTGTCCCAGTCGTAGGCATGGCCGTACAGCTTGCCGATCTTGTCGGCGATGGCCTGGCGCAGCCTGGGCACGCCCGCCATCGGCGGGTACTGGTTGAGGCCCGAGCGCATGGCATGCGCGACCGCATCGACGATCTTCGGGTCGCAGTCGAAATCCGGGAAGCCCTGGCCCAGGTTCACCGCGTTGCGCTCGGCGGCCAGCGCCGACATCACGGTGAAGATGGTGGTGCCGACGTTGGGCAGGCGCGACATCGGCGGGGTGAGCGGATCGAGGGTGCTGGCGCCGGACGGGGCGCTCGGATTGGTGGTGGGCATGGGAAGCTGCGTCAGGCTGGACGGTCTGGATGGACGGGAAACGTTGCTGGCATTCTAGCGGGGATCGGCCTGCGCCTGCGCACGGCGTGCCGCCAGCCAGCCGGCGAAGGCCTGGGGCAGCAGGATGTCCACGCCGCTCTGGCGGCGCAGCCGGCTCTTCAGCTTGAGCACAGCCTTGTCCTTGGACACCAGGCAGGCCGCCTGGGCAAAGTGCGCCAGTTCGATGAACTTCTGGTCGTCGGTGTCGCGGCAGCGCGGCAGGCGCGCCGCCAGCGTCTCGGTTTCCTCCGGGATGGCGAAGGCGGTGGTCAACCGGTCCACCGTGGCCATGGCGACGGGAATGTCGACGCCGAAATGGGCAAATTGCGGATAAGCCAGCACACGGCGCAGTTCCTCGCGGCAGTCGGGCCGGATTACCGCGGCGATGGCGCCGCTGTGCAGCGCGGCCCGGATGGGTTCGACATGGGGGTCGGCAAAGACCAGCAGGTCGACCCAGATATTGGAGTCGAGCACGACCCGCGGCGCGGGCAGGGCGGCAAAGGCGGGCTCGGCCGGCGGGGAATTGGCGGGTACTGCGGTGGATTCAGGGTGCATTCGTTACAATCTGGCCTTTGTGTTTGCCGCGATTTTGCCATGCTCATCGTCCTGTCCCCTGCCAAGTCGCTCGACTACGAGACGCCTCCGCGTCTGAAGACCCATACGCTGCCCCGTTTCATCGACCGCTCGGCGGTGTTGATCGAGCGCCTGCGCAAGCTCGCGCCGCAGGATATCGGCGCGCTGATGGACATCTCCGACAAGCTCGCGGTGCTCAATGCCGTCCGCTACGGGGACTGGTCGCCGGAGTTTACCGCGGCCAACAGCAAGCAGGCCGTGCTCGCCTTCAATGGCGACGTGTACGACGGCCTGGACGCGTCCACCCTGTCCAGCGAAGATCTCGCCTTCGCGCAGAAGCACCTGCGTATCCTCTCCGGGCTGTACGGCGTCTTGCGGCCGCTTGACTGGATGCAGCCCTACCGGCTGGAAATGGGCACGCGGCTGGACAATGCGGCGGGCAAGGATCTCTATGCCTTCTGGGGCGACGACGTCACCCGCTTGCTGCAGGAGGACTTCAGGGAGCAGAAGAGCGAGGGTAGCCCCACCCTGGTCAACCTGGCCTCCGAAGAGTATTTCAAGGTGGTGCGGCCCAAGGTGCTCGCGGCCAGGATCGTTACGCCGGTATTCGAGGACTGGAAAGGGGGCCGCTACAAGATCATTTCCTTCCACGCCAAGCGGGCACGCGGCTATATGGCCCGCTATGCGGTGACCCACCGCATCACCGAACCGGCAAGGCTCCAGCGCTTCGCCGAGCATGGCTACGCCTTCGATGCGGCAGCCTCCGACGACGCGCGCTGGGTATTCCGCCGGCGCCTGGAAGACTGACGCGCAGACAGACCAACGCCCGCCGGCCAGTTGCCGGCCCGCCCCCGAACCCAGCGCCAGGGCTTGCCCAGAGAGAGGTATCCCGGCGCGAACCCTGCGAGATGCCACGCCATGACCAGAGCCCTGCATATCTCCGCCAGCTTCGATGCGGGCGCCATCGAAGTCGAGTCGCTCGCCCAGGCCGACGACATCCGCCTGCGCATCCGCGCCGACTCGCACGCCGAATTTCGCCAGTGGTTCCATTTCCGCTTGCAGGGCACGGCAGGGCAGGCCTGCCGCCTGAAATTCCTCAATGCCGGCGACTGTACCTACCCCGATGGCTGGCGCGGCTACGAAGCCGTGGCGTCGTACGACCGCGCACACTGGTTCCGCGTGCCGACCACCTTCGACGGCAGCACCATGACGGTGGCCTTCACGCCCGAGCACGACAGCATCTGGCTGGCCTACTTCGAGCCTTATTCCGAAGACCGCCACCTGTCGCTGCTTGCCGGTTGCCAGCGCTCGCCGCTGGCGCGCCTGTCGCACCTGGGCAGCACCGTGGACGGCCGCGACATGACCGCGGTCACGGTGGGTACGCCCGGCGACGGCAAGAAGACCATCTGGATGATCGCGCGCCAGCATCCCGGCGAAACCATGGCGGAGTGGTTCTGCGAGGGCGTGCTGCAACGCCTGACGGGCACGGGCCTGTGGGCCGGGGACCCGGTGGCGCGCCGCCTGCTGGAGCGCGCCGTCTTCCACATCGTGCCCAATATGAATCCCGACGGCTCGGCGCGCGGTAACCTGCGCACCAATGCGGCCGGGGCCAACCTCAACCGCGAATGGATGGCTCCCAGCCAGCAGACGAGCCCCGAGGTGTATCACGTGCGCCGCGCCATCGAGGCCGCCGGCTGCGACATGTTCTTCGACATCCACGGCGACGAAGGCCTGCCCTATAACTTCGTCGCCGGCAGCGAGATGCTGCCCGGCTTCACCGAAGCACAGCGTGCCGAACAGTTGCGTTTCATCGACGCGTTCAAGCGCGCGACGCCGGACTTCCAGGACGTCCACGGCTATGCCGCCAGCAAGTACAACGCGGACGCGCTCAAGCTGGCCTCGAAGTACATCGGCCATACCTTTGGCTGCCTGTCGCTGACGCTGGAGATGCCGTTCAAGGACAATGCCGATCAGCCCGATCCGGCGGTGGGCTGGAACGGCGCGCGCAGCGCTTTGCTGGGCGCGGCAATGCTGCAGGCCATCCTGGAGCAACTGGGCTGAACGCACGGATGGCCAGATAGCCGCCCGCCGGGCGGCTATCTGGCGGGGCGCATCAGTTCGCCTTAATGCGCGTTGGCATTAATTCGTCTTTTTGGTGGTCGACTTGCTGCTGCTCTTGGTGGCCGGCTTGGCGCTGCTGCTGCTGCTGCCGGCTTTGGAAGAGGTTGCCTTGGTGGACTTGGTGCTGGTGGTGGCCTTCCCAGAGCCCGACTTGCTCGCCTTGCCGCCCTTGCGGGCTTTGCTGCTGGTGGCCTGGCGCGTAGTCGCGCTGCTGCGTACGGCGGGCGCGGCGGCCGGTTCGCTGATGATGGTGCCGCTGCCATCGAGCAGCTCGTAGGCCAGCATCATGCCGTCGGCATAGCCGCAGCGCACCTTGACCGGTTCCCACTGGGCTTCGGCATGGCGCTTGTGGGCGGTGGCGGTAAAGGTCACCACGGCGCTGACCGGAACCGCCTGCTTGCCTTGCGAGAAGCGGCCATCCCAGGGTTCCACGGTGGCCTGGCCGGCGCCGAGCGCGCCGGTGGGGATCTTCAGTGCGTCGTAGCTGGCCGAGCGGGGCACCACCCAGCTGGCGTGCGCGGCGCAATCGGCCACATCCGCGCTCGCATTCTCGGTTTGCATCAGTTGCTGGCGCATCTGCGCACGGTACTCGGCCAGACTCACGCGGCCTTGCGCGGGTAGCGTCACGGTCTTGGTGGGCGGTGCCGCAGTGGCGGCGGCCACGGGCGGGGCAGGGGTCGCGGGTTTGGCGGCGGCCTGGGTGGCGATGCCGGGCGTTGCCACGGCGTCGCGATCATTGAGCGGAGTATCGGCGCAGCCCACCAGGGCGATCGCACCTGCCACTGCAGCAGCGAGCGAGCACAGCCGGCTGCTGATGAGGTCAGAGAGTCGTCGGATCACGGGATCGTCTTGCTTTGGAGCATAAGGGGTTGGCAAAGGTCTGCCATGATAGAGGAAACCCATGCAGCAAAGTTCCGAAATCTCCCGGCGTAAGGGTTCCACCCGAAGCGGGTTGCTGCCGGCGTTGCAGCCGAGTGCAGCCTTCGGCGCGGCGGCAAAGACCGCCGCGGGAGCGGCGGTGCGGGATTTGGCGCGCGCTGCGGTGCCAGTGCGGCCTGCCCTGCATTGCACGGCGGGCCGCATGGTTTCCGGTACGCTCAAGCGGCCTTGACGAAGACCTTGAGCTCTTCCAGCAGCGCGTTGAGATCGGCCTTCAGCTTGCCGAACCCGGCGTTGTGCACGAGGCCGACTTCGTCCATGTACAGCTTGCGGTTGATCTCGAGCTGCAGGCTGTGGCGCTTCTGTGCCGGCTGGCCCACCACGCGCACGATCTCCACGCCCTTATAGGGGTGGTTGCGCCAGACGTCGTAGCCCATCTCCTTGAGCACGCCTTCGACGCGGTCCGTGAAGCGCGTATCGCAGGTGGTGCCGTCGCGGTCGCCGACCACGAAGTCGGGATGCTGCAGCCCCGGATGCTCGGTGGCGTACTGCGCCGCTTCGCTGGGCATAGAGTGGCAGTTGATGTGCCACGCGCTGCCATGGCTGGCGATAGCCTGGTCGGCCAGCTTCTGCAGCTGGGCGTAGTAGGGCAGGTAGTACTGCGCAATGCGCGCCTGCACCTCGGCCACGCTCAGCTTGCGGTCGTAGATGGCTTCGCCGGTATCCAGCACGCGCCACACCAGCCCCTTGCCGAGTCGGGTCTTCGAGGTTTCCTGGCGCGGGCCGGGCCAGGGCGCGTCCAGCACGGCCTCGTCGATTTCCTCGATGCCGCGGTTGGCATCGAGGTAGCTGCGCGGGAAGCCCGCGCACAGCAGCGCAATGCCGCGTGCGGGAGCGTCGGCGTACAACTCGTCGACGAAGGTGTCTTCGGCCTGGCGCAGCAGCGCCAGGGGCAGGCCGGCGGCCGGCCGGAAATCAGCCGGGTAGCTGGTGGCGCTGTGCGGGGAATCGAGAAAGAGCGGGCTGCTCTCGCCTTGCGGCAGTTGCAGGAGGTAAGGGCTGAGCCCGGTCTTTCGGTCTGCTTCCGTCATGATGGGTGTCGGTTAATCCAGGGTGATCTTGGCTGCGGCGGCGATGCGTTTGTTCTTCGCGACTTCGGATTTGATCTGCGCGGCGAACTCGGCCGGTGTATTGCCAACCGGCACCGCACCCAGCTTCTCCAGCTTAGCCTTTACTTCGGGCATCGCCAGTACCTTGACAGCGGCGTTGTGCAGCTTGGTCTGCACGTCGGCGGGCAGGCCGGCCGGCGCGATCAGGCCGAACCAGGCGGCATCGTTGACTTCGGGCAGGCCGAGTTCGGCGAAGGTCGGCACATTGGGCAGGGCCGGCACGCGCTTGGGCGAGGCTACGGCCAGGGCGCGCAGCTTGCCGCCTTCGATAAAGGGCAGCGACGAGGGCAGGTTGTCGAACAGCACCTGCACCTGGTTGGCCAGCGCGTCGTTCAGCGCGGGGCCCACGCCCTTGTACGGCACGTGCAGGAGTTCGGTCTTGCTGCTCATCTTGAACAGTTCGCCCATCATGTGCGAGACGCTGCCGTTGCCGGCCGAGCCGTAAGCCATCTTGTTCGGCTGGCTCTTGGCCAGGGCGATGAAGGCCTTCATGTCGTTGGCCTTCACAGCCGGGTTGATGCTCATCACGTTGGGCACCGAAGCCAGGTTGGTGATGGTGGTGAAGTCCTTGGTGGCATCGTAGGACAGGCGCGGGTACACAGCGGGGTTGATGCCATGCGTGGAAGCCGTGGCGATGCCCAGGGTGTAGCCGTCCGGCGCGGCCTTGGCCAGGTAGCCGGTACCGATGCTGCCGCCGGCGCCGCCGCGGTTGTCCACCACCACGGTCTGGCCCAGTTGCTGGCCGAGCTTGTCGGCCACGATGCGCGCGACGATGTCGGTGGTGCCGCCTGCGGGGAACGGCACGATCAGCGAGATCGGCTTGGTCGGGTAGCTGCCCTGGGCCGCGGCCGAAAGCGACAGGCCAGCGGCGGCGGCGCCAGTGGCGGCGGCAAGGAGGCGGAGCATGTTACGGCGTTGCATGGTTCGGTTCCTGAATGGAGGGAGAGAGGGGAGAAAAAGGGCTTTCGCGATTCTGCTTGTTTGGGCAACGACACCGCAAACGAATTAAAATCGTGGGATCATTCCGTTTGGTAGCGAAGTAAGGGGTTATCTATGCGGCGCTTGTGTCCGTCGCTGACTGAATTGCAGGCCTTCGAGGCCGCCGCGCGCTACAACAGTTTTACCGCCGCGGCGAGGGAGCTCCATGTCACGCAGGGTGCGGTGAGCAAGCAAGTGCGCAGCCTGGAAGCCTTTCTCGGCGTGGAGTTGTTCGAGCGCGTGCGCCAGCGCCTGATGCTCACGGATGCCGGCCAGCGCTACCTGGACCGTATCCGGCCCAGCCTGACCGAGATCGAAGCCGCCACGGTGGAACTGATCGCCCGGCAGGGCCGCGGCGGCACCTTGCACATTGCCAGCATGCCCACGCTTGGCGCCAAGTGGCTCATCCCGCGCCTGCCGCAGTTTTTCGAGAAACATCCCGACGTCAGCCTGGAGTTCGTGCCGCATGCGCAGGGCTACGATTTTTCCCAGCCCGACCTCGACGCCGCCATCCGTTTCGGCGATGGCATGTGGCCGGGCAGCCTGGCCGACTACATGACCGGCCGCGAAGTCCTGCCGGTGTGCCGGCCCGCCCTGCTGGCGGGCGAGCCCGAAGGGATGGTGCGCACGCCTTCGTCCCTGCTGCGCTTTCCCCTGCTGCATCACACCACCGTGCCCGAAGCCTGGCCCGACTGGTTCGCCGAGCTTGGCGTCGCCACGCGCAAGGCGTGGAGCGGCGCGCGCTTCGACCAGTTCTCGCTGCTTACCCAGGCGGCGATGTCCGGGCTTGGCGTCGCGCTGATCCCGCGCTGCCTGATCGAGGAAGAGCTTGCCACCGGCGTGCTGGTGGTGGCGCATCCGGCACGGGTGCTGAGCAAGAAGGGCTACTACCTTTGCTATCCGGAGCAGAAACAGCATCTGCCGGCCCTGCAAACCTTCCGCCAGTGGGTGATGGAAGGGGTCGACGTGGTGGCATGACGGACCCTTTGTAATCAAGACTTACGTTTTTCCGCAAACGATTTTCCGGCCGACTGCGTTTAAGAGATATGTCAGCCATGACGGCCCCGGGGGGCTAGTGGCGCCGGGGCCTGGACTGGAGAATCTCATGTGCGGGTCGACATTTCCCTTCCCTGTTTTGCCCACGGCCAGCCTCGTACGGATTGTCGACGCTACGCTGTCCGGCTGCGCGATCTTGCCGGCGCGGCCTGCCACCACTATCGCGCGCCGGTCTTTGCCTACTGACGCGGCGGGGGCGGGCGCGGCATTCACGGAGGATGAGCCGGCAAGGCGGGACCAGAGCCATTGAGCGACAAAGCAGCAACCAGCAGGGCGGCAGGTCGCCACGCCGCCCCGGTGCAAGACGCGGACTTCCGGGAGAGCAACGCATGACCACCACCGCCACGACAACCGCAGCCATCGCGGTCAACCGCTTCGGGCTGGGCGCGCGCCCCGACGAATCCCCGCCCGCCGATCCGCGTGGCTGGCTGCTCGACCAGTTCGAGCGCTACCAGGCCAGGCCGGCGCCCTGGAGCGGGCAGCCCGATACGGCGGCGCTGGCCGGCGCGTATGGCGCCCAGCAGCGCGAGGTCCGCCAGTCGCAGGCTGACGTCAAAGCCGCCGCTCGCCAGCAGTTGCAGCGCGAGACGCGCGAGGCCTATCGCAATGCCGTGGACGCACGCGTGACGAGCGCGCTGGTTACGCCCGCGCCGTTCGTCGAGCGGCTGGTGCACTTCTGGTCCAATCACTTCGCGGTCTCRGTCGAGAAGCCGGCGGTAGCCGCGCTGGCCGGCGCATTCGAGGCCGAGGCGATCCGCCCGCACGTGCTTGGGCGCTTCGAGGACATGCTGGTGGCGGTGGAGCGGCATCCCGCCATGCAGATCTTCCTGGATCAGGTGCGCTCGATCGGGCCGGACAGCATGGCCGCGCAGCGCGCGCCCGGACGGCAGCTCGGGCTGAACGAAAACCTGGCGCGCGAAATCCTGGAGTTGCATACGCTGGGTGTGCGCAGCGGCTACCAGCAGGCCGACGTCACCGAGTTCGCGCGCGCGCTGACCGGCTGGAGCATTGGTGGCCTCGGTGCCCGCGCAGAAGGCGAGCCAGGGTACTTCGAGTTCCGGCCGCGCCTGCATGAGCCCGGCGCCCGGACCATCCTGGGCCGCACCTACGCGCAGCAAGGCGAGGCGCAGGCACTGGCGGTGCTGCACGATCTCGCGCACAGCGAAGCCACCGCGAACCATCTCGCCACCAAGCTGGCGCGGCACTTCGTCGCCGATACGCCGCCGCCGGCACTGGTGACACGTTTGTCAGATGCATACCTGCGCAGCGGCGGCGCGCTGTCCGAGGTGTATCGCGCACTGGTGGAATCGCCCGAGGCGTGGGCCGGCGCGCCGGCCAAGTTCAAGACGCCGTGGGAGTGGGCCGTGTCCTCGCTGCGCGGGCTGGGGCTGCGCGAACCGGGCGCGCAGCATTTCGCGCCAATGCTGACCCAGCTTGGCCAGCCGGTCTGGCGGCCGGGATCGCCCGCGGGCTACGACGACATCGCCGCGAGCTGGGCCGCGCCCGATGCGCTGGTGCGGCGGGTGGAACTGGCGCAGCGCCTGGCCGCGCGCGTCGGCGACCGGCTCGATGCGCGCGAGCTTGGTCCCCGGCTGCTCGCCGGTTCGTTGTCCGCACCGACCGCCGGCGCCATCGCACGCGCCGAAAGCGCCCAGACCGCGCTGGCCTTGCTGCTGGTCTCGCCCGATTTCCAAAGGAGGTGATCGCCATGTTTTCCCGCCGAGATTTCCTGCGCGCCACCGCCGGCGCGGGCGCCATGCTTGCACTGCCGCGCCTCACGCTGGCCAGCGTGGATTCCGACCGGCGCTTTGTCTTCGTCATCCAGCGCGGCGCCGCCGACGGCCTGAACACCGTGATTCCCTACGCCGATCCCGGCTACGCCCGCCTGCGCGGCGCGCTCGCCATCGACGCCACGCAGGCCACGCGGCTCGACGGCACATTCGCGCTGCATCCCGCGCTGGCGGAGACGGCGCGTCTCTATGCCGCCGGGCAGGCGCTCTTTGTGCAGGCGGTGGCATCGCCTTACCGCGAGCGCTCGCACTTCGACGGCCAGAATGTGCTGGAGACCGGCGGCAACGCGCCCTACCAGGTCAAGGACGGCTGGCTGAACCGGCTGGTGGGCATGCTGCCGAAGCGGACCGATAACGCGATCGCCTTCGCGCCGACCGTCCCGGCAGCCTTGCGCGGGACGGCCGATGTCAGCTCCTATGCGCCATCGGCCTTGCCGGCCGCGCCGGATGACCTGCTGGCGCGTGTCGGGCAGCTCTACGAGATGGATGCGCAACTGCATCCGCTCTGGAACGCCGCGATGCAAGCCCGCGGACTCGCCGGCGATGCCGGCGCGCGCCAGGACCCGGCGAGCCTGGGGCGCCTTGCCGCCGGCTTCCTGGCGCGGGCGGACGGGCCTCGCATCGCCATGATCGAAACCGGCGGCTGGGACACGCACAGCGCACAGGCGCCGCGGCTGGCTGCCAGGCTCAAGGCGCTGGACGCCATGCTGGCGGCGCTGCGCGACGGGTTGGGCCCGTCATGGGAACGCACCACGGTACTGGTGGCTACCGAGTTCGGACGCACCGCCGCCGCCAACGGCACCGGCGGCACCGATCACGGCACGGCGGCGGCGGCGATGCTGATGGGCGGCGCCGTCAAAGGCGGGCGGGTGCTGGCCGACTGGCCGGGCCTGGCGCCGGGTGCGCTCTACCAGGGACGCGATCTCGCGCCAACGACGGAACTGGACGGATTGATCGCCGCGGCAGCGGCACAAAGCTTCGGGCTGGATGGCGAGCGCGTGGCGCGCACGCTGTTCGGACGCGGGGGCGGGCAGGGGGGGATGCTGGGCGGACTGCTGCGCGCCTGAGTCAGGCGCGCGGCAGTCCAGGCCCGGGTGATGCCGGATATTGCCGGTTACT
Source organism: Cupriavidus sp. 05T313 (assembly GCF_056396665.1). Lineage (NCBI taxonomy): Bacteria > Pseudomonadati > Pseudomonadota > Betaproteobacteria > Burkholderiales > Burkholderiaceae > Cupriavidus > Cupriavidus sp. 05T313. The sequence continues at coordinate 11,460 of NZ_JBFTLX010000106.1, forward strand.
TGGAGAGCAGGCGCATCGCCTGCTCCAGGCCGGCGAGCGTGACGGGATACATCCGCGACTTCATGATCTGGTTGATCACCGTCACCGATTGCCGATACTGCCACAGCCCTTCCGGTTCAGGGTTAAGCCACACAAAGCGCGGGAACTGCTCGATCAGCCGGTTGAGCCAGACCGCGCCCGCTTCCGGATTGTTGTACTCCACCGACCCGCCGGGCTGCAGGATTTCATACGGACTCATGGTGGCGTCGCCGACAAAGATCACCTTGTAGTCCGGCGTGTACTTGTGGATCAGGTCCCAGGTAGCGATCTTCTCCGCATGGCGGCGGCGATTGTTCTTCCACACGTAGTCATACACGCAGTTGTGGAAGTAGTAGTACTCCAGGTGCTTGAACTCGGTCTTGGTCGCCGAGAACAATTCCTCCACGCGCTTGATGTGGTCGTCCATCGAGCCGCCCACATCCATCAGCATCAGTACCTTGACCTTGTTGTGGCGCTCGGGCCGCAGCTTGATATCAAGCAGGCCCGCGTTGGCCGCGGTCGAGTGGATGGTGTCGTCCAGGTCCAGTTCGGTCTCGGCACCCTCGCGGGCGAACCGGCGCAGGCGGCGCAGCGCCACCTTGATATTGCGCGTGCCGAGTTCGACCTGATCGTCGTAATCCTTGTACGCCCGCGTCTCCCACACCTTGATGGCGGTGCGGTTGCCCTTGGAGGGACCGCCGATGCGGATGCCTTCCGGGTTATAGCCGCCATGCCCGAACGGCGAGGTGCCGCCCGTGCCGATCCACTTGTTGCCGCCCTCGTGTTTTTCCTTCTGCTCGTCGAGCAGCTGCTTGAGCCGCTCCATCAGCTTGTCGAGCCCGCCCATGGCTTCGATCTTGGCTTTTTCCTCGGCCGACAGCTCGCGCTCCAGCGTCTTCTGCAGCCAGTCCAGCGGAATGTCGGATTTCCAGTCGACCAGGCTTTCCACGCCCTTGAAGTAGGCCGCGAAGGTCTGGTCGAACTTGTCGAAGTGCTTCTCGTCCTTGACCAGCGTCATGCGCGACAAGTAGTAGAACTCGTCGATCGACGGCGTGATGACCTCGGACTTGAGGGCTTCCAGCATGGTCAGGTATTCCTTGACCGACACCGGCAGCTTGGCGTGGCGCAGCGAGAAGAAGAAATCGATCAGCATGGTGGTCTCGCTTAAAGTTTTCCGGAGCGGGGGCGGTGGTTCGCGGGCGTGTTCACGATGCGCGCCCCGGCGGGTCCAGGCGGTATTGCAGGTGGCGCTTCACGGTCGGCCATTCGCTGGCGATGATGGAGAACACCACGGTGTCGCGCAGAGAGCCGTCGGGCATGCGCTGGTGGTTGCGCAGCACGCCGTCCTGCTTGGCGCCGAGACGGGCGATGGCAGTGCGGCTCTGATGGTTCATCCAGTGCGTGCGGAATTCCACCGCGATGCACGCCAGTTGCTCGAACGCGTGCGTGAGCAGCATCAGCTTGCATTCGGTATTGACCGCGCTGCGCTGCACGCGCTGCGCGTGCCAGGTATGGCCGATCTCCAGGCGCCGGTGCGTGCCGTCGACGTTGAAGTAGCGGGTCGCGCCCACCACCGCGCCCGGCACGCCGTCGCGGATCTCGCGGATCACGAACGGCATCGCGCCCTGTTGCTCGCGCATCTGCAGCGCGGTGTCGAGCCAGGCGCGGACCTGGTCAGGCGCCGGCACCGAGGTGTACCACAGCTTCCACAGTTCGCCGTCCGCGACCGCGGCCTGTACCTCCGCTTCATGCTCGGGGCGCAGCGGTTCCAGCAAGGCGTGCTGGCCGCGCAGGGTGATGGGTTCGATAAAACGTGCCATGGCTTGGTGGTCCGATGCCGTTGCGGTGCCTGGCTGTGTTCAGCGATTGGCGCGGTTCATGAACACCAGGCGCTCGAACAGGTGCACGTCCTGTTCGTTCTTCAGCAGCGCGCCGTGCAGCGGCGGGATCGCGGCCTTCTTGTCCGGGCTCTTGAGTGCTTCGGGCGGGATGTCCTCGGCCATCAGCAGCTTGAGCCAGTCGATCAGTTCGGAGGTGGAGGGCTTCTTCTTCAGGCCCGGCAGGTTGCGCATTTCATAGAAGGACTCGAGCGCGGCGGCCACCAGCTCGCGCTTGATGCCGGGATAGTGCACGTCGACGATGCGCTGCATGGTCTCGGCGTCGGGGAACTTGATGTAGTGGAAGAAGCAGCGGCGCAGGAAGGCGTCGGGCAGTTCCTTCTCGTTGTTCGACGTGATGATCACCAGCGGGCGGTGGCGCGCCTTGACCAGCTCGCGCGTCTCGTACACATAGAACTCCATGCGGTCGATTTCGCGCAGCAGGTCGTTGGGGAATTCGATGTCGGCCTTGTCGATCTCGTCGATCAGCAGCACCACTTGCTGGTCGGCCTCGAAGGCCTGCCACAGCACGCCCTTGATGATGTAGTTGCGGATATCGTGGACGCGGTCATCGCCCAGTTGCGAGTCGCGCAGGCGCGACACCGCGTCATATTCGTACAGGCCTTGCTGTGCCTTGGTGGTGGACTTGATATGCCACTGCAGCAGCGGCATGCCGAGCGCCGCCGCCACCTCCTCGGCCAGCATGGTCTTGCCGGTGCCGGGCTCGCCCTTGATCAGGAGCGGGCGCTGCAGGGCGCGGGCCGCGTTGACGGCCAGCTTGAGGTCATCGGTGGCGACGTACTGCTGCGTGCCTTCGAAACGGGACTGCTGGTTCTGGCTGGCGTTGGTGGTGTTGGACATGAGGCAACCTGAGGGGTTTGTGCGTGTCGGAATGGGCCAGTATAAAAGAGCTTTCCGGTTCGCGTGTGGCTCGCCGCTCCATGGCTGGACTGTCACGTGCAGCCTGCTGTACAATGCGGCGGTTTGACGCGCCCCCCACGTCCACGACTCCACCCCCACGCTCTGTCCGCCTTGTCACTCCCGCGGTCCTTGCCGGGAGGCGGCAATCGACAAGAGATGGTTCCAGAATGAGGCGGAGACAGCGCCGACATGCCTGGCAGTGCCCAGGTGTCCGGCCCAAGCTGGCGGCCCACACTGGCAGCGCCGCATCCGGCCGCAGGCCGATGCGATCCTGCCGGACGCATTCTGAAGCCATTTCCGACCGGTCGGGCAGGTCACGCAGGGTTTAACACTTCCAATCAGCTACGACAATGAAAAAGCTCCTCACGATGGTGGTGCTGGGCGCGGCCGCAACGGCTGCGCAAGCCCAGGAAGTCAAGGGCAATGTGGACGCCGCCAAAAACAAGGTCGCGATGTGTATTGGTTGCCATGGTATTCCCGGCTATCGGGCCTCCTTCCCCGAGGTGTACCAGGTGCCCCTGCTCGGTGGCCAGAACGCCAAATACATCGAGAACGCGCTGAAGGAATACCAGAAGGGCGACCGCAAGCACCCGACCATGCGTGGCATTGCCGCGACCCTGACCGACCAGGACATCGCCGACGTGGCTGCCTACTACGCGCAGCAGACCTCCGGCTCGCAAAACAACACCCAGAAGTAAGAGGACCCATCCATGAATACGCTTAAGACGCTTTCGCTCGCGATCGGCGCACTCGTGCTGGGCGCCTCGGCCATCACGGCCTCGGCTGCCGACCTGGCCGCCGGCAAGGCGCTGGTGGAGAAGGGCAACTGCGTGGCCTGCCACGGTGCCGGCATGAACGCCCCGATCAGCCCGGATTACCCGAAGCTGGCCGGCCAGCACGCCGACTACCTGTACCACGCCCTGGTTGCCTACCAGATCACCACCAACCCGCAGGTGGGGCGCTCCAACGCCATCATGGCTGGCCAGGTCAATGCCAACCCCGGCGTGACGGGCAAGGACGGCAAGCCGCGGCCCTTCACGCGCGAGGAACTGAAGGACATCGCCGTCTACATCGAGTCGCTGCCGGGTGGCCTGGTTCTGAAGAAGTAAGCACCCCGCCGCCGGCACGCGCCGCGCGACGAAGAAAGAAAGCCGCTGATGTCCAGCGGCTTTTTTCTTGCTTGTGACACGAGGGCGGGACCTTGCCCGGCGCGCCGGGGCGCTCCGGGCAAGGTCCCGGGCCGGATCAGTTGCCGGTGCTCTCGGCCAGGCGCCGTGCCTTCACGGCATTGGCCAGCGTTTCCAGCACCTTCACCGAGTCATCCCAGCCGATGCAGGCATCGGTGACCGACTGGCCATAGGTGAGATCTTCCACCGGCGTACCCTGGATGTGATCCTGGCGGCCGCCTACCAGGTGCGACTCCACCATCACGCCGACGATGCGCTCGTCGCCTGCTGCCATCTGGCGGCCGATGTCCTCGCAGACCGGGATCTGGTTCTCGTGCTTCTTGCTGCTATTGGCGTGCGAGGCATCGATCATCAGGCGCGCGGCCAGGCCGGCCTTGGAGATGGCTTCGCAGGCTTCCTGCACGCTGGCGGCATCGTAGTTGGGCGTCTTGCCGCCGCGCAGGATGATGTGGCAATCCTCGTTACCGGATGTCGAGACAATGGCGGAGTGGCCGCCCTTGGTCACCGACAGGAAATGGTGGGGCTGCGAGGCAGCCTTGATCGCATCGACCGCGATCTTGACGTTGCCATCGGTGCCGTTCTTGAAGCCTACCGGGCACGACAGCCCGGAGGCCAGTTCACGGTGCACCTGGCTCTCGGTGGTGCGCGCGCCGATGGCGCCCCAGCTGACCAGGTCCGCGATGTACTGCGGGCTGATCATGTCGAGGTATTCGGTGCCGGTCGGCACGCCCAGTTCGCTGATATTCAGCAGCAGTTCGCGGGCGGTGCGCAGGCCATCGTTGATCTTGAAACTGCCATCCATATGCGGATCGTTGATCAGSCCCTTCCAGCCCACCGTGGTGCGCGGCTTCTCGAAATACACCCGCATCACCACTTCCAGTTCCCCGGCGAAACGGTCGCGCTGGACCTTGAGCAGCTTGGCGTACTCGAGCGCGGCGCGGGTGTCGTGGATGGAGCAGGGGCCGATGATGACGATCAGGCGGTCATCCATGCCGTGCAGGATCCGGTGCATGGCCTGGCGAGCGCCGTAGATCACGTCGGACGCCTTTTCGGAGCAGCCGAATTCGCGGATCAGGTGCGCCRGCGGCAACAATTCCTTAAGTTCGCGAATGCGCAGGTCGTCGGTGTTCTTCAGCATGATGGCTCCGGATTTTGTAGGGTCGTGTGTTTGGGGTGTCTGGGCTAGAGCTTGGTGCGGGCCGGGATAAAAAAAGCCGCCAGGTTCGCTGGCGGCTTTTTTTGAATTCTGGAGGCACTTACGATCGTCCCTCTCCATCCGCCAGCGGTGCGAGATCGCTAAAAAAGTAAAAATAAAACTTAGCGGACATGGATGGGATCAGGCTCAACTGGCGTCGGTTATTTGCGGCAACGCGTCACGAGATGGCAGAAAATTGCGCCAAGCCTGCCAAATCTGCGGGCTGCGGCGGTTGATCATCGGGCAACGAAGCATCTTTATAGCGCGTTTTCAGGGGCTTGGCAAGCGTCCGGCAGTACCCCCGGCACATTTTCGAGCCGCCTCGTGGCGGGCCCCGGATCGAGCTCCAGCCCGCGCATTACGGCGGCAGTGCGATTCTCCACCCCCAGCTTCACGTACACATGCTGCAGGTGCTTTTGCACGGTGCGGGCACTGATGCCGAGCATGGTGGCGATCTCGCGATCCGTCTTGCCATGCGCCAGCCAGCGCAGCACCTGCTGCTCGCGCACGGTCAGCCTGGCGAGCATGGAGACCGCATGGACGTCCTGGCTAAGGCTCGATGTACGCATTGCGGCAGATAAGGGCCAGCGCGGCGGTACGCAATGCTGCGTATTGGCGCGCTCCCGTGTGTGAACCAACATGGATGAGGCCAGTATAGGCGCAGCCGGCGCGCGCAGCGGCGCGGTGGCGGTCCCTGCACAGGTTTGCCCGGGGGAAGACAGGCGAACGTGGCGTGCCAGGCTTGTCCGGCACGGGCGGGGCCATTTGGGAGGAGTAAAACACCATGCCGATCGACGAAGGGAGGCTGAAGGCCTTCATGGATCAGTTCGTCCAGGATTTGGGGGCGGTCATGCATGCCGCGACCATCGTGCTGGGCGATGCGCTGGGGCTTTACAAGGCCCTGGCCGAGAAGCCGATGACCGTACAGGTGCTGGCCGAGAAGACGCACACGGATGAACGCTATCTGCGTGAGTGGCTGTCCGCGCAGGCGGCCAGTGGCTATGTCGCCTATGACGCGGCGAGCGAGATGTTCAGCCTGACGGAGGAGCAGGCATTCGCGCTGGCCCAGGAGGGCAGTCCCGCCTTTATTCCGGGCGCCTTCCAGATCGCGGTGGCACAGTTCAAGGCGATCCCCAAGATGGTGGATGCCTTTCGCAACGGGCGCGGACTTGGCTGGCATGAGCACGATCCGTCGCTGTTCCACGGCACGGAACGTTTCTTCCGGCCGGGCTATGCCGCGCACCTGACTTCGGAGTGGATTCCGGCGCTCGAAGGGGTGCAGGCCAGGCTGCAGGCGGGCGCGCGCGTGGCCGACGTGGGCTGCGGGCATGGCGCCTCCACCATCATCATGGCCCAGGCTTATCCCGCATCGGAATTCCACGGCTTCGACTACCACGAGCCATCGATCCGCTTCGCCACCGAGGCGGCGGCGCGCGCCGGCCTGCGTGATCGGGTGCATTTCGAGGTGGCAAAAGCCAAGGAGTATGGCGGCAAGGACTACGACCTCGTGGCCGTGTTCGATTGCCTGCACGATATGGGAGATCCGGTTGGCGCGGCCGCCCACGTGCGCGAGACCTTGCGCCCGGACGGCACCTGGATGATCGTCGAGCCTTTCGCCAATGACCGGCTGGAGGAGAACCTGAATCCGGTCGGGCGGGTGTACTACTCTGCCTCGACCTTCATCTGCACGCCGGCGTCGCGTTCGCAGGAGGTGGGCCTGTGCCTGGGCGCCCAGTCGGGCGAGGCGCGCATGCGCTCGGTGGTGCAGCAGGGCGGCTTTTCGCGCTTCCGCCGGGCGGCGCAAACGCCGTTCAATCTGATCTACGAGGCGCGGCCCTGAAGGGAAGAGCGGCCGCGCCCGGCGCCAAGCCTGGCCTCAGGCGGTGCCGCCCACCGTCATGTTTTCGATGCGCAGTGTCGGCTGGCCTACGCCCACCGGCACGCTCTGGCCTTCCTTGCCGCATACGCCCACGCCCGAGTCCAGGCGCATGTCGTTGCCGATCATGGTGACGTCCTTGAGCGATTCCGGACCGTTGCCGACCAGCGTGGCGCCCTTGACCGGCGCGGTGATCTTGCCATCCTCGATCAGGTAGGCCTCGCTGGCGGAGAAGACAAACTTGCCGTTGGTGATGTCGACCTGGCCACCGCCGAAGTTGACCGCGTAGAGGCCGCGCTTGACGCTGGCGATGATCTCCTGCGGATCCCGGTTGCCGTTGAGCATATAGGTGTTGGTCATGCGCGGCATCGGCAGCGCGGCGTAGCTTTCGCGGCGCGCGTTGCCAGTCACCGGCATCTTCATCAGGCGCGCGTTGAGCGTGTCCTGCATATAGCCCTTGAGGATGCCGTCCTCGATCAGCGTGGTGCACTGGGTGGGGTTGCCCTCGTCGTCGAGGTTGAGCGAGCCGCGGCGGTTGGCCAGCGTGCCGTCGTCCACCACGGTCACGCCCTTGGCCGCCACCCGCTCGCCCATGCGGCCGGCGAAGGCCGACGAGCCCTTGCGGTTGAAGTCGCCTTCCAGCCCGTGGCCGATGGCTTCGTGCAGCAGCACGCCGGGCCAGCCCGGGCCGAGCACGACCGTCATGGCGCCGGCGGGAGTCGGGCGTGCCTCGAGATTGACCAGGGCCGAGGCCACCGCTTCATCCACATACTTCTGCAGCAGTTCGTCGCTGAAATATCCGTAGGCATAGCGGCCGCCACCACCGGAGGAGCCGATCTCGCGGCGCCCGTTCTGCTCGGCGATCACCGTGACGGAGACCCGCACCAGCGGCCGCACGTCGGCGGCGATGACGCCGTCGCTGCGCGCCACCAGGACCACGTCGTACTCTCCGGCCAGGCCCGCCATGACCTGCACCACGCGCGGATCCTTGGCGCGCGCCATGCGTTCCACGCGTTCGAGCAGCGCTACCTTGTCGGCGGCTTCCATCGAATCGAGCGGGTCGTTGGGCGAGTACAGGTTGCGCCCGCCCTGGGAGGCCATCTTGCCCGCCACCTTGACGCGGCCGCTGCCGGCGCGGCCGATGGTGCGGGTCGCGGCCCCGGCCTTCAGCAGGGCGTCGAGGCTGATGTCGTCGGAGTAGGCGAAGGCCGTCTTGTCGCCGGACACGGCGCGTACGCCGACGCCCTGGTCGATGCTGAAGCTGCCCGATTTGACGATGCCTTCTTCCAGGCTCCACGCTTCGTTGCGGGTGTACTGGAAGTACAGGTCGGCGTAGTCGACCTTATGGGTGAAGATGTCCGCCAGCACGCGCTGCAGCTTCACTTCGTCGAGGCCGTAGGGAGCCAGCAGCAATTGCTGGGCGGTGGCGAGGTTGCGGATTCCGAGGTCGCCGGCGTTCATGGTTGTCCTTTATCGTCGTGCCGCGGCGGCGCCAAGGCGCCGCCGCGTGGAAATCTGGGGATGTTGGCGGCTCCGGGGAGCCGGCCTTGTCTGGTTGTACATCCTACAGCACCCGATGGCGCAGCGCAGGCAGGTTCTGCCTCACTTCGTCCAGGCGCGCGGGATCGATCAGTCCRCTCACCACGCCTTCGCCTTCCGGCAGCACCGCCATCACCTCGCCCCAGGGATCGATCAGCATGGAGTGGCCCCAGGTGCGGCGGCCGTTCTCGTGCTTCCCGCCCTGTGCCGCGGCCAGCACATAGCACTGGTTTTCAATGGCGCGGGCACGCAGCAGGATTTCCCAGTGCGCCTGGCCGGTGGTGTAGGTGAAGGCGGCCGGCATCAAAATCAAGCTGGTGCCGCCGCCAGCGGCGGCGAGCTGGCGATAGAGTTCCGGGAAGCGCAGGTCGTAGCAGACCGACATGGCGACGCGGCCACAGGGCGCCTCGAAGCTGGCCGGGGTATTGCCGGCCAGGATGGTACGAGATTCGTCGTAGCTTTCGGTGCCCCGCGTAAAGCCGAACAGGTGAATCTTGTCGTAGCGCGCCACGCGTTCGCCGCGCGGGTCGTAGGCGAGCGAGGTGTTGTAGACGCGTGCCTCGTCCTCGCACCACAAGGGCAAGGTACCGCCTACCAGCCAGATGCGGTGGCGGCGAGCGGCGCCGGCCAGGAAGGCCTGGATCGGACCGTCACCGTCGCGCTCGCGGATGGCGACCTTGTCGCTTTCGCGCAGTCCCATCATGCAGAAGTACTCCGGCAGCAGCACCAGTTCGGCGCCGCCCTGCGCCGCTTGCGCGATCAGCGCTTCGGCGCGGGCCAGGTTGGCCTCGGGCGAGACACCGCTGACTGTCTGGATCGCAGCGACGCGAAATGGTGCCGCGCTGGCGGCTTGGGCGGAGGCGGTTGCGGTCATGAAGCGGTTTCCTTGGCTGGCGGCGGCTGCAGGGGAGCGAATCCGCCCCATCCGTGCGGCTCGGCCAGATCCTGGCGCCGGCGCAGCCGGACTTGCCGGGCATGGGCGATCGCTTTGGACCCGGGCCTTGGCCGTTCATGCAAACGGGTCGGTCATGGTGCCGGGTAGACGCGATTCGACGGGCCCTGCACAGGGGGCGTGTCGGCCCTATTCTCCCCCACTTTGGTAATCTGCGGGTTCGCCCAGCCGCCGCTGATGCGGTACCGGCGGCTAAAGGCCTTGGAGAATTCATCGGCGAACATCAACTGGGCAGCCAGCGTGCCGATGCCCAGCGCCGGATTGATAAAGGCTGCTGCCACCGAGGCGGACGTGGCGTTGATACGCGGCACCACCGTCACATCGAGGTCCTGCGTCTCGCGCGGGATATTCGCGCTGCCCGCCATCGAGGCCCGCAGTTGCGCGCCCTTGAGCGCGAAGTCCTTGGTGCTGGCCACGCCGCTCTCGATAGTACCGGTGCCCGTGATCTCGTCGAACACCATGCCCTGGCCCGCCACGCCGCGGAAGTCGAAGGTGGCCAGCCGCATCAGGCCCTGCAGGCTGAGCACGCCCAGCAGCTTGGCCGCGCCCGGATCTACGCTGAGGATCTGGCCATTCTCCAGCTTGAGCTTCATCTGGCCCGACAAGGTGGGGTAGTCGATTGACATCGGCGAGCCGCGCCACGCCACCCGGCCCTCGAAGGTGCCGTGGCTGTCGGCCAGGATGTGCGGCAGGCCCATGCGTTCAAGCACCTGGCCGCCGTTGCGGACATCGAGCTTGAAATCGAGCCGCGTGCGGCGCTCCGCATCGGCCCCTTCGCGCAGCCGGCGCGGCATGCGCCAGCTGCCGCTGCCGGTGAAGGTGGCGCCGGGTTGTTCGATGACAAGGCGCTCCAGCGTCCATGCCGGCTCGCCGCCGCTATCGCCGGAGTGCGCCTTGACCTCC
>NZ_JBFTLX010000107.1:0-21874 GCF_056396665.1 Cupriavidus sp. 05T313
GCTTGAATCGAGAGATGCCCGCTGGTCCCTGGTGGGTGCACCCTCACTCCACGGCAATCGACGCGCTCTTGATCAGCGCCTGGCTCCTGCCCAGTTCGTCGCGGATGAGGCGGGCGGTCTCTTCGCCATTGCCGCTCTTCACGACAAAGCCCTGCGCGGCGAACAGTTCCTTGGCCTTGGGCGCCGCCAGCGCCTTGGCCATCGCCTGCTGTAGCCGCGCGGTGATGTCCCTGGGCAAGCCGGCGGGGCCGACCAGCGCGATCCAGGCGTCGTAGGCATAGTCCTTGACGCCGGACTCCGCCAGGGTCGGCACGCCGGGCAGGCTATCCAGCCGCGTCGGGGTGCTGACCGCCAGGGCTCTCAGCTTGCCGGCCTTGATCTGCGGCAAGGCGGATGGCGTGGCCAGGAAGGCGGCATTGATCTGTCCGCCAAGCACATCGGTCATCAGCGTATTCACTCCCTTGTAGGGCACGTGCAGCATATCGATGCCTGCCTTGGATTTCAGCAGTTCGCCGGCAAGGTGGAGCACGCTCCCTTTGCCAGAGGAACCGTAGCTCAGGCTGCCCGGATGGGCGCGCGCCGCGACGATCAGTTCCTGCGCTGTCTTGTACGGCGAGCCCGCACCCACCACCAGCACCAGCGGCGTCGTGCCGATCAGCGCCACGGCCGTGATGTCCTTTACGCTGTCGTAGGGAATATTGCGATACAAGCCGGGGTTGATGGCATGGTTGGACGACACCACCGCGAGCGTGTAGCCGTCGGCGGCGGCGGACACCAGTTGCCGCGTGCCGGGAATGCCGGCCGCCCCTGGAATGTTCTCCACGTAGAACGGCTGCCCGAGGTCCTGGCCCAGCCCCTCGGCCACCACGCGCGCGACCACGTCGGCGGTGGAGCCCGGCGAGTTCGGCACGATCAGGCGCACGGTCCTGGCGGGATATTTGTCGGCGGCGCGGGCGGCGGGCGTGCCGATGACCGGCAGTGCGGCTGCCGCGGACAGCATGGCAGTGGCGGCAAAAAACCGCCCCGCCGCGCGCAGGGCGCGCGAGGTGATGGGGAACATGTCTGTCTCCTGTGAATGCTGTGAATGGCGGCCGGGATCTGTCGCCCCGCTCAGGTGCCGCGATGCCCTCGCTGCCGCGGGGGCCTGGGGTGAATGACTACGAGGCAGGCCGGGCGGTACTGGCCTGCAATTGCCCAAAGGTGCTGATCTGCCCGGCCAGCGCGCTCGCGGCCACGGTGTAGGGGCTGGCGAGCCAGACCTGGCCCGGCCCCGAGCGACCGGGGAAGTTGCGATTGATGGCGCTGATGGTGACCTGCCCGCTGGTGGTGGAAGCGCCCGGCCCGCAGTTGGCGCATGAACCGCAGCCCGGCATGACCAGGGTGGCGCCGGCGGCGGCGAAGGTGTCCATGTAGCCGCGCGCTTCGCAGTAGTCCTTCACGCCGAGGGTGCCGAACTGCAGGAAGAGCCGAGTGCGCGGTGACACCTTGAGCCCATGCTCCAGGCCCCAGCGCAATACCTCGTGGTAGTAGTCGAAATCCTCGCGCTTGCCGGCGGTGCAGGACCCGCCGTAGGCGATGTCCACCGGCACCGGCTGGTCCAGGGTGTCCGCCGCGATGCCGTTGCCAGGATCGCCGGGGCGCGCAACCATGGGCGCGATGACGCCTGCGTCGATGCGGATCACGTCGCGGTACGTTGCGCCTGCATCGCTGCGCATCCAGTCCTCGACGGCGAAGTCGACGCCACGCCGTGCATTCAGGAAGGCCACGGTCTTGTCGTCGGGTTCGACGATGCCGGTAAAGCCGCCCAGCTCCGCCACCATATTGGTCAGCGTGGCGCGCTCGTCGATGGACAAGGCCCGTACCGTGCTGCCAGCATATTCGAACACCATGCCGATGGCACCGCCGGAGCGGATTGCGTCCATCTGCAGCAGGTAGAGCACGATGTCCTTGGCCGTCACGCCCTCGGCCAGTTCGCCCTCGACCTCCACGCGCAGCGTCTCCGGCACCTTGCAGCGCACGTAGCCGGTGACCCAGCTATTGGCGACATCGGTGGCGCCGGCGCCGAACGCCAGGCAGCCGAGCGCGCCGGAATGCGGCGTATGCGAATCGGTACCCACCACCACCTGCCCCGGCAACGCGTATTGCTCGGCCATCAGCGCATGGCAGATGCCTTCCGAACCCGGCGTTTCGCCCGGAAGCGCGTTATGCGAGCGCACCGGGTAGTCGTGCGCAAAACTGCTATGTCCCTGCATCAGGTTGGCCACACCGGGCAGCAGGCCGTCGCGCACATGCGGAAAGCTCTGGGCCGCCAGCACAAGGTGGTCCTGGAAGGCAATGATGTGGTCGGGCCGGTGCAACGCCGCCGGCTTGCCGAAGGCGCGATGCATCAGGTGCGCGCACATGCCGGTGAAATAGTCGTGCGAGAAACGCCAGTCCGCCATCACGAACACGCCCTGGCCGCGCTCAGCACTCGGCGTGCCAGGGAGCAGATGGCGGGCGATGATCTTTTCCACCAGGGTGCGCGGTGCGGCATCGCCCGTTGCCTCCGTGGCCTGCGCACCCTCGCCCGCCGCCGGCCAGTTCGCCGCGCGGCTATAGGCCAGCAGGCCACCGGCGCGGATCACCTGCCGGGTCAGCGCGTCGCGCCCGGTCAGGAACGCCTCGATGGGGATCGCTTCGCCCGCCAGCACCCGGTCGAGCACCGTGAAGTCCGTGGTGGTGAGGATGCCGATGTTGTCGCAGTTCTGCTGGTAGATGCGCTCGAAGCTCTCGGCAACGATCAGGCGGATGCCGGCCGACAACTCGGCCAGCGGACTGGACTCGCGCGAAGACCCCTTGCCGTAGCGCTTGCCCGCTACAGTGACCGCGAAGCCGCCGTTGCGGATCGCATCGCGGCCGATCGGCTGCTCGCCGCCGGCCTGAAAGCCCACATAAGGGAATTGCCCCAGGCGCTCGTCATAGGCGAGCATGATCGTGACAGGCGTGATCTCATCGGTGGAGATGTTGTCGCGCAGCGGGCCCGCTGCGGCCAGGGTCATCGGCCTGCCCTCAAGCTGGGCGCGCACGCAGGCGGGATCTTGCGACAGGTACAGCACGCGGCCGCTGAATCGAATGGTGTCTTCCATCATGGGGGTTCTCGTTCTGATGGCCCCACTATATGTTTTGGCGCCGGACGGGCAAAGTGCGGAGTCGGCATGGCAGCCGTCTCGGTTCGAGACGGCTGCCATGCCTTGCTATCGTTGCTATTGCCAATACCGCTATTGGCACCATTGGCGCTATTGCCGGCAGAGAAACCCCACCAATGCCGCGGCACTGGCCGAAAGCTGCTCGTGCGACTGGAACACCACCACCAGTTGCCGCGTGGCCCAGGCATCCGCCAGAGGCCGCGCCGCCACATCGAGCGTGTTCAGGTAAAGCTCGCCCACCTGGCGCGGCACGATGGCGATGCCCAGCCCGACATGCACCATGCGGCACAGCGCATCCAGGCTGGCCACCCGGATCTTGATCCTGAGCGCTGCGTTCAGGCGTGCAGCCTGATCCGACAACAGCCGGCTCAGTGCGCTCTCATCCCGCAGCGCAACAAACGTCTCGCCCAGCAAGTCCGCGAAGCGCACCGCCAGCGCCGAGGCCAGCGGATGGCCGCCCGGCACCAGTACGCATAGCTGGTCCTCCCGGTACGGCAGCGAGACGAACTGCTCGACGCCCGGGATGGCGTTGCAGATTCCAAAATCCGCACTGCGCTCGCCCACCATGCGCAGCACCTCGGGGCTATGCTGCTCCTCCAGCTCGATGCCAACATCGGGATACACCCGGCCAAAGGCCGCCAGGTCCTCCGGCAGGAACTGCACGATGGCGCCGAGATTGCATACCATCCGCACATTCCCGCGCGCACCCGAGGAAAAGCGCGACAATTCCGCCCCGAGCGCCTCGATATTGCCGATGATGGCCAATGCATGGCGCAGCACCGTCTCGCCCACTGGCGTGACCGTGATGCCGCGCGGATGCCGCTGGATCACCGGCAGGCCGATCATCGCCTCGATCTCGGCGATGCGGCGGCTGACCGCCGACGGTGCAATGAATTCACGCTCGGCGGCGCGGGCAATGTTCTGTTCCTGGCAGACGGCGACGAATAGCCGCAGCGAGGTCAGGTCGAGTTTTCTGAGCAGGTTGTCCATGGCTGCGATGCTACAACGATCAGGCATCGCGGACGATGCCGGACGACGATCGCGCGGCACGCCCGTGCGACGCTGGTTTGTGCTCCGCACAACGCGCTACTTCAATGTCGCCCGCAACGGGATGACACGGCCGTGATAAGCATTATTCAGCCCGCCCCGTTGCTGCCGCACTCCCGACGGCGCAGAATCCGCGCCCCGGCGTGCACTTCCACGCCTAGAATAAATGCTTGCATTGCCCCACAGATCACCAGCCCAGTCTTGCGTCGTAATCCGCGCCGGTGCCGTACTTCGTGCCCGCGCCCTCATGTACGGAGACCTAGATTGCCGCTGCGCCTCGCCTTCCGGTTCTTCCCGTCTCGTTCGCCCGGCTACCCAGGCCGGACGTGTCAGGCCGTGTATCTCGTCCGGACGCCGCCGCAGCGGCATCGGCGCATTCCCAAGGAAAATCCATGGCTAATTTCAGCCCTTCGCGCCGCACGTTCCTGAAGGCCAGCGTCGTGGCCGGGGTATCGGTGTATATCGCACCGATCGGCGGCAAGGCCTTCGCGGCCTTGTTCGAAGAAAAAATCCTGACCCCGGTCCAGTGGGACCCCAAGACCGGCGCCCCGAATTTCCGCATCGACGGYATGGCCAAGGTCACTGGCGACAAGGTCTTCGCCCGCGATATCCGTTCGCGTGACATGCCGCACTGGCCCAAGGCGCAATCGCATGCCTTCATCCTGCGCGCCACCAAGGCGGATCGCAGCTATGCGGGCTTCGACCTGGCGTTGCTGGGCGACGATCTCAAGCCCGACCGCGTAGTCACCGCCGCGGACCTGACGCGCGACGGCGTGGCCTTTCCCGCCTTCTATGGCGAGGACATGCTGCTGCCGGAAGGCAAGACGCCGGCCTATCTCGGTCATGCCGTGGCGATCCTGATCTATCACGATTTCGCCCGTTTCCGCTTTGCCAAGGACAAGCTCAAGTTCCACGACGAGATCATCCGCTACGGCGCCTCGACCGGCCCGCTGGAGCGCGATCCCTGGGGCACCTTCCGCTTCGTGCGGGTGGGCGGCGAGACGCCGTTCGACGATGATGTGTTTTCCAGCCTGAAGAATGCGCCGCTGTTCCCCAGCATGATGCGCAAGCACGAACCGGTCTGGCCCGACGGCAAGGACCACGGCCAGCTCGGCGAGCAGGGCATGTTCCACGCCGGCCAGATCCGCCAGCAACTGGACCAGCCGCCGGCTGACTGGCTGGTGCTGGAGCGCGAGTACAACACGCAGTCCGTCGATACCGCCGCGCTGGAACCAGACAACGCCAACTGCTGGTATGACGCCGGCACGCAGGCGCTGCACATGGTCGTGCCGACCCAGTCCCCCATCGAAGTCGGCGAAAGCGCGGCGGAGATGATGGCCAGGGCCAAGGGCGTGTTCCCGGTGAAGCAGGTGTTCGTCCATCCCTGCTACACCGTGGGCTATGGCTCCAAGGATCACTACAACTTCCCCTTCTATGGCCTGGTGACGGCGCTCTACGCCGACGGCAAGCCGGTGCGCCTGGCCAACGACCGCTACGAGCAGTTCCAGACCGCGATCAAGCGGCACGCCTTCAGGATGCGCTACCGCATCGCGGTGGACAAGAACACCGGCCTGTTCCAGTCCTTCCAGGGCGACTTCGAGGCCAATGGCGGCGGCCGCGCCAACTTCTCGCCCTCGGTGGCAATGGTGGGCGCCACCGCGGCGCAGTCGATCTATTACTTCCCGAAGAACGACCTGACCGCCGTGGCCATCGCCTCGCGCGCCATCGATGCCGGCTCGGCACGCGGCTACGGCACGCTGCAAAGCATGGCGGCCACCGAGATGATGGTCGACGAGTTCGCCGAGCAGCTCAAGCTCGACCCCATCGAGTTCCGCCTGAGGAACGCGCTGCGTTCGGGCATGAAGAATACGCAGGGCGCGATCCCCGCCGGCGCCATCCGCGTGGATGAAGTGCTGGAGGCGGCCAGGGCCCATCCGCTCTGGACCGGCCGCGCGAAGAAGAAGGCGGATTTCGAGGCGAGCCATCCCGGCCGGCGCTACGGCGTGGGCTTCGCCTGCGTGCAGAAGGACTTCGGCACCGGCGCGGAAGCCTCGTTCGCCAAGGTGGAGATGCGCGCCGACGGCACCATCGCCCTGCATCACTGCGGCGCCGAGATCGGCACCGGCATGTCGACCTCGCAGGCGGTGGCCGTGACGCGCTGGCTGGGCAAGCCAGCCACCGAAGTGCGCGTGGCGATCACCGACTGGCCCGACCTTCCCGTCACCGCCACCGGCGATCCTTACCTGATGAGCCAAGCCGACCAGGACAAGCTGTCGGCCAATCCGCGCTGGTCGCCGGCCTACGCCTCGCCTTCCAGCGCGACCAATTCAGCCTACTACTTCACCCACAGCACCCGCGAAGCCGCGCGCGTGGTCTTTATGCACGGCCTATGGCCCGCTGCCATGGCGATCTGGAGCCAGGGCGTCGGCGGCGGTCAGGCCGCCTCGCTGGTGGTGCGCGTGGAGGATGCGCGCTGGGTCAAGGGCAAGCTCACCGCCGGCGGCCTGCAGGCGCTGCCCTACGAACAACTGGCAAGGAAGGCGCACGAGCTGGGCCTGGTCACGGGCGCCACGGTGCACGTGTTCAATCGATGGCAATGGAGCGAGGCTGATTTTGAGGTCGACGGCACGGCTGCCCGGCTGCCCATCGACGGGCTCTCGGTACGCTACGGCGATGGCGCGGACGCCGCGCGCAAGGCGCGGATGACCACCAGCGGTGGCTACCAGGTGCTGGACCGCAAGAAGGTTTACATCGCCCCGACCCAGCGTAACAACGCGACCGTGACCTATTACAGCGCGGTGGCCACGCTGGTGGAGCTGTCGGTGGCCGAGGCCAGCGGCAAGGTGGATATCCTCAGCCACCACTCCATCATGGAATGCGGCTCGCAGTTGTCGCCGGAACTGGTGTCCGGGCAACTCCAGGGGGGCATCGCCATGGGCATCGGCCACGCGCTGCACGAGATCCTGCCGCTCTATGAGGACGGGCCCGGCAACGGCACCTGGAACTTCAACCGCTACCACTTGCCGCGCGCCAGCGACGTGGCGGTGTGGTCGCAAACCGGGATAGTCCTGCCGCCCGTGTCCGACACCGATCCGCCCAAGGGCATCGCCGAAGTGGTGATGATTCCGGTGGTGGGCGCCATCGTCAACGGCATCGCGCATGCCATCGGCCATCGCTTTACCGCCCTGCCGGTCAGCGCCGAAAAGATTCAGGAGGTCCTGGCATGAGCATCGCCACCCAACCGCTTTCCCTCAACATCAACGGCAAGGACGTTGGCCCCATCGACGTGCCGGAAGGCCTGATGATGATCGACTTCCTGCACGAGTACCTGGAACTCACCGGCTCGCGCCTGGGCTGCGGCCAGGGCATCTGCCACGCCTGCGTGGTGATCCTGGACAAAGCCGACGGCAGCAGCGAGGAAGTGCGCGCCTGCATCACCGGCGCGCACTACTTCCAGGGCAAGAAGGTGCGCACGGTGGAAGGCCACGCCAGGCGCAACGACAAGGGCGAGGTAGTGGAACTGTCGCCGGTGCAGCAGAAGTTCCTGGAGCACTTCAGCTTCCAGTGCGGCTACTGTACGCCGGGCTTCGTCAACGGCGCGACCATCCTGGTGGAGCGGCTGAAGCGCCAGCCGGTAGCGCGGGGCAAGGTCGACGAGACCATCGCCGCGGCGCTCGACGACCATATCTGCCGCTGCACCGGCTACGTGCGTTACTTCGAAGCCGTCAAGGACGTGGTGGTCAACACCCCGGGCCTGGTAAAGGAAGACAAGTGATGACGAGCCAGCCCGACTTCCTCCGGCACGCGCGCACCACGCTGGCGACAATGGCCGCGCTGGGCGCGGCCCTGCTGGCTGGCTGCGGCGACCACGCCGCCCCGATCGACACCGCCGCCGACCAGCAGCCCGCCACCAAGCTCTCTCCCGCCGACCAGATCGCACGCGGGCGCTACCTGGCGCGCGCCGCGGATTGCGCCGCCTGCCATACCAGCGCCCAGGGCGCGCCGTTTGCCGGCGGGGTGGAACTAGCCTCGCCATTTGGCACCTTTTACGGCACCAACATCACGCCGGACAAGGACCACGGCATCGGCAAGTGGAGCGCGGACGATTTCTACAAGGCGCTGCACGACGGGGTCGCGCCGGACAAGCATCTCTATCCGGCCATGCCTTACACCTCGTATCGCGGCCTGTCGCGTGGCGACACCGATGCGATGTACGCCTACCTGATGCAGCTGAAACCGGTTGCCGTGGCCAACAGGCCGCACGATCTCAGCTTCCCGTACAACATGCGCGTGACGCTGCCCGGCTGGAACCTGCTGTTCCTGAAGGACCAGCTGCCCGACGCCTCCACCGGCCAGACCCCGCCCTGGCAGCGCGGCCGCTACCTGTCCAATGCACTGGGCCACTGCGCCGAATGCCACACGCCGCGCGCCGCGTTCGGCCGCCTGGACGCGGCCAAGCCACTGGCCGGCGCCGCGCTCGGCCGCGTGGCCGCGCCGGACATCACGCCCGCCGGCCTGGCCGCGCGCGGCTGGACGGGCGCCGACCTGCAGACCTTCTTCGCCACCGGCATCGCGCCGCAAGGCTCGGCTTACGGCGAGATGTTCCCCGTGGTCCATCTCAGCAGCCAGTACCTGAACAAGGCCGACCTCGCCGCGATGTCGACCTACCTGCTGGGCGACCAGCCGCCGCAGCCCCAGCCGCTCAAGCCGGTCAGCGCGGACGCGGCCCTGCTCAAACCCGGCCGCCAGCATTACCTGGCCGTCTGCGCCGGCTGCCACGGCCGCGATGGCGAGGGCAAGCCGCACGTGGCGGTGGCGATGCTGGGCAACTCCACCGTGCGCAACGCCGACCCGCACAACCTGATCGTATCCATGCTCGACGGCATCGAAGCCCAGAAATTCCCCGGGCTGGAGAGCCTGCAGGACATGCCCGGCTTTGCGTCGCGCATGAGCGACGCGGAGCTTGCCGACCTGGCCAACTACCTGCGGGCGAGCTACGGCGGACAACCCGGCGATGTGAGCGCGGACAAGGTGAAGGCCCTGCGCGCGGAAGCGGGCAAGGGCCATTGAGGGAGAGCACCGGCGCGGACGTGCCGGCGCACTGCCCGGTTCACGGGACGTTGCACTCCGAAGGGTTGGGGCTCAGGAAGGCTGCCAGGCGCTCAGGCGCCGTCGAGGAAGGGGTTGCGCTGGCCCAGGCGCGTCCCGAGCGCATCGGGAGCCAGGCTCATGCTGGCGGCGTCCATTGCCGGGTTGGGGCTGCGGGCCAGCGTCGGGTCGACCGGTGCGGGCGCAACGCCCGGCTGAACCGGCTGTTCGGCACCTTGCGCATAAGGATCGCGCGCGGCCGGCAGCGTCGCCTGGGCCGACGGCGCTGCCGCCGGCGTGGCTTGCACAGGCTGCGCGGATGACACCGACTGGGCGGTTTGCATAGGTTGGGTGGATTGCATCGGCTGAGTCATCGGCATCGGCTGGGCCGGCTGAATGGGCTGGGCCTGCTGCGCGAACAGCGGGTAGGACGCGATCATCGCGCCAGCCATCAACAGGGATTTCGCCAGATGTTGCTTCATTCGTGTACCTCCAAAGAACGCCTTCAGGCATGGGAAGGACCACTGTAGCGCCGAGGTACCTGACATTTTGTTTGATTTTGCAACAGTCATTTACCAGCGTTGCCATCGACGCCAAGGCGCGTTATCTGCGCGCGCTCGATCGTTGTGCTGCCACCAGAGAGCGGGGACGACTGGCTAGTGTGCCGAGCACCCAAAGCTGTCAGGCGCTTCCTGATCCTCTGCACGGCTGACCGCATGGACGGCAGCTCTCCGTGGCGATGGCCCCTCACCTGCTCCCTAGACCAGCAACGCCCTCTTGTTTTCCAGAAACGCCCAATCGTCGGCATCCGGCAGCGGCCCGTCCCCAATTTTCACCACCGGCCACTTCTGCGCCAGCTTGTCATTGAGTTCAACGAAACCGAGTTCCTCCTCTGTCAGGTCATAGTCATTCTTGATGGCATTGACCGGGCATACCAGGGTGCAAATCGTGCAATTCAGGCAGACCGACGGGTCGATCACCATAAAGTTCGGCCCCTGATGGAACGCATGCACGGGACAGACTTCCGCGCAATCTCCATAGCGGCAGTTGATGCAAGCTTCAGTGACGACGCAAGCCATGGCGACTCCAATGACAAATCCCGGAGCACCACGCCCCGGGGATAGGACGCCGGCAATTTCAGGAGGTCTTGCGGAAGCCGGCCGTACCAAAGAAGACGTTCGGCTTGCGATAGACCGCGAACAGCAGGCAGCCCTCGTCGGAACGGGTTTCGTGCAATGAACCAGGCTGGCGCCAGACGAACTGGCCGGCGCGGCAGATCCCGTCGTGATCGTAGAACGATCCCTCGAGCACATAGCTTTGCTCGATCTCCGGATGCTTGTGGAATGGCAGCACCGCGCCTGGCTCCCACTTGAGGAGCACGGTCATTTCGCCGGCGGCGTCGTTGCGATACAGGACTTTCATCGAGATCTTCTCGAACTGGGAGGGCTCCCATTCGAGGGTATCTGGATCGACATAAACCGAACCGCCGGGGGTCGGCTCCAGTTTGCCCTTCAAACGCTCGCTGAAGTGTTGGTTCTCAATCACGGCAGTCTCCTCTGGACAGTTAGGTAAGTGCAAGCGCGCAAACACGATGCGTCGCACGGAAACTAATTTACTCAATAGTTTCCTTTTGGTCAACCCACCTTCAATGTGTTTTGATATTTATGCTTTATTAGTAACTTTAGTTTCCTTGTTTACCCTACATTGCTTGAAAATGTTTCCCAATTGACTACTATGAACGCGCAGTTCTCGCGAGATTGCGCCCCCGAAGCCAATGACAAGCAGCAAACAGGAGACAGGAGACACCGATGGATGCATACACAAACACGGAGGGCGCCGCAGGTTTGGTCGACACAGCGCACCGATCCAGCGGCAGGGACAGCATGAGCAAGGTGGTGACGGCCAGCGTCATCGGCACCATGGTCGAGTGGTACGACTTTTTGCTCTATGGCACAGCCGCCGCGCTGGTGTTCAACAAGCTGTTCTTTCCATCGCTAGACCCGTTGATGGGGACCATGGCCGCGCTGGGATCCTTTGCCGTTGGCTTTATCGCGCGCCCCCTGGGTGGTGTCGTATTCGGGCACTTCGGCGACAAGGTCGGCCGCAAGACCATGCTGATGACGACGATGTTCCTCATGGGCGGCGGCACGTTCGCCATCGGTTTGCTCCCCACCTATGGCCAGATTGGCATCTGGGCGCCGGTGCTGCTGATCTTGCTGCGCGTGATCCAGGGCATCGGCATCGGCGGGGAGTGGGGCGGCGCGGCGCTGATGGTGATCGAGCATGCGCCGCGAGACAAGCGCGGCTTTTATGGGAGCCTGGTGCAGATGGGATTCCCGCTGGGCATGCTTGCCTCTACCGGCATCTTTGCCTACCTGAGCAGGATGGCGGACGCCGACTTCCTGGCGTGGGGCTGGCGCGTCCCGTTCCTGCTGAGCGCCATTCTTGTCTTCCTGGGCTTTTATATCCGCTTGAAGGTCTCGGAATCGCCGGTCTTTGCCGCGGCGTCGCAGGACAAGGAGCCGCCGAAGATCCCCCTGCTCGAGGTGCTGACCAAGCACCGCCGCAACCTCGTCATCAGTATTGGATTGAAAGTCTGCGAAGTTGCCTGGGTCTATATCCTCACCGTGTTCGTCGTCGTGTACGGGACCACCGTACTGAAAATTCCCAAGACGGTCATTTTGGACGGCGTGCTGCTTGGTGCCGCGCTGGAACTGCTGACGATCCCGTTGTTCGGCCATCTGTCAGACCGCTGGGGCCGGCGCCCGCTGTATTTCCTGGGATCCCTTTTCACCATCGCGGCGGCCTATCCGCTATTCATGTGCATCCAGACCGGCAATCCCGCGATCATTGCGCTGGCCGTGGCAATTTGCATGAATCTGGGCCACGGCTCCATGTACGGTCCACAAGCCGCCCTGCTTCCCGAGCTGTTCGGCACCAAGGTACGCTACAGCGGGGCATCGCTGGGGTGCCAGGTGGCGGCGGGCATCGGGGGCGGCCTTGCGCCCATGCTGGCGACCGCCCTGCTGGCCAGGCAAGGACATTTCGTCGGCGTGGCCATCATGATTGCCGTGCTTGGCCTCGTTACCCTGATCGCTACCGCGGCCAGCACTGAAACCTATCGGGACAACCTCTACGAATCCTGACGGATGGCTGCTTGCGGTGGCGTCGCCTTCCTGGCGCAAGGGCAGCGCAAGCGGCGCCCAACCCCCCTGGGCAACAAACGCCACGCAACAAGGCTTACAATTCCAACCGGGAAACTTGCCCAAGTTTCCCATTCCCCTACCAGACGGGCGAACGGAACTTGCAAGCCATGACGGCAAAAACCCTCGATAAAACACTTCTCGCATCACGGCAGAAGCAAGCCGCTCAGGATGTGAGCACGGCGCCGACAGATGATGAAGAAGCCGTCTGCCTGCGCCTGCGCACGGCACGCATCGAGCATGGCCTTACGCTTGAAGCCCTTGCGGAGCTATCCGGATTCACAAAGGGCTATCTATCCAAGATCGAGAACGGGAAAAAGGCGCCGCCGATTGGCTCGCTGGCTCGCATCGCACGCGCCATGGGCATGGAACTGAGCTATTTCTTTGTCGACACGGATGCCGCGGACGCGGTCTCGCCCGAAAGTGCCGACACCCCCGTCTCCGTGGTACATCATTGGGAGCGCAAACCCGTGTTTCGCGGCGGCAGCGCCTACGGGTACGACTATGTGAGCCTGGCGCACAAGAAGCAGCGCAAGCACATGGACCCCTTCATGTTTACCTTCCCCTCCGAGATCAATCTCGACTTCTTCTTCGAGCATGCGGGAGAGGAATTCGTCTTTCTCCTGTCGGGGAAAGTCGAATTCGAGTTCAAAGTCAAAGGCAAGCTTCAACGCTGCATCCTGGAAGCTGGCGACAGCCTTTACTTCGAGTCCAGCACGCCGCATCGGGGCCGCGCCCTGGAGGGCGATGCACAGGCAGTGGTGGTTGTAATGGAGCCTGCCGAGCCAGACCTCAAGTGAGACGTAGCAAAACGGCAGGCTAGCGAAATGAGTAAGTTGCCCAAAAGGAAACAATGTCATAAGATTGGGAAACAACCCACTCGGAGACAACACCATGCGCATCGCGGTCGTTTTGTATGAACACATTGAGCCCATCGAACTCGCTGTCATCGGGACGCTATCGATGGCGAAACGCGTGACGGAGAAGCTCTCGTACTTCACCGTTTCAGAGCACGGCGGCATGGTCCGGTTGCAGAACGGGCTGCGCGTCGAAACCGACTACGCGTTCGCCGATGCGCCGCCGGCGGATGTCGTGATCGTGACCGGAGGCCCGGGCTGGCGCGAGCAGGTGCATAACAATGGCATGCTTTCGTTTATCCGCCGGCGTCACGCCAGCGGCGAGCGCGTGGCGAGCGTATGTACGGGCGCCATGATCCTCGGGGCCTCCGGCCTGCTCGAAGGCAAGACCGCCACGACAAAGTTTCCTGTCACAGGACCAGAGGAATGCCCGGGCACCACCCTGGCCAGACTATATCCGGACACGCAAGCCGTCCAGGCGCTGGTGGTCGATGAAGGCGATGTCATTACCGGCGGCGGCGTGACGCTCGGCATTGACCTGACGCTCTACCTCCTTGAGCGGTACCTCGGCTCCGAAGTGAGCCACGAGACGGCCCGCATCATGGAGTATGACGCGGCGCTGGACGCCAACCGGCGACGCCTGCGCACGCTCAGGCATGCTGCCTGACCAGTTGCTTCCTAGCGCGCAGCAGCCGTAGGAATGAGCACGGTCACGCTCAGCCCTTTACCCGCACCTGCATCCTCGTTGGCGTAATCCATTGCGACAGTGCTGCGCTTTGTTGGACCGATGCCGCCTGCGGTATAGTCCTCGCGTTCAATTTCGGTGGAGAGATAGCATGGCGGAGAAAAAGGTTCGGGTGTCGCATATCGGTGTTCCCGGCAACCTGAGTGTCTTGAAACTCAAATCGTATCTGCGGACGGCCTTTGCCAATGCGGCGCAAACGGAGAAAACGGAGAGTGAGGAGGAAATCCTGCTGATCAAGGTGCTTGTTCCCCGCCCGCTCGGCTTGCGTGCGGGGGAGAAGCTATTTGACAAGGTGCTGCAAGGCATCGTCGACAAGGACTCCCGTATTACCCGCGTCTCGGTTGAGTTCGTCGATGGCGAAGTTACGCAGCAGACCATTGACGCTAGCATGGCGAGGATCCAGAAGGAACTGGATGAGTTCGGGCACGTCTTGCACGAACGTTCAGAGGATGCGAGCGGGGATTGATCTAGGCCGCGGCGCATGGCAAGCGCAGCTTTCCATGCAACGCGCAAATCGCATCGACACACCAAATGAATCTTCCGCAGAGACTTCGCTATCGTCCTGGCGTTGCGCGCTGAGGCGGGCAAGGGGCACGGAGGGAGATCGCCGGCGACAGTGGGCGTCGGCGCTCCCCATGTCGCGGAATGGCGTCCCTTCCTACGCGCTCAATTCATAGTCGTCGACCCCGACCACGGTCCGAAGCGTATCGGCGTAGGCCTTGCGTAGATTGCGGGCTTCCCCGGTCCGATCGAACTGCCTGGCGGCTTCGGCAATCAGCCCGGGAAAGGCATTGCGTTGCGCCACGTCGCGGAATGCGAACACACGGCACTGCGTCCCGCTTTTGCCGCACGGATTGGCTTGGGTCAGGCAAAGCACCTCAAGGAAGGCACCATCGGCAAAAGCAACCTCGTCGATGGGCTCCACCACATTCCTCAAGTATTGCCGGTAGGCCAGTTCCTGGCCAGGCAACACCTCGAATCTAAATACGCGGATGCATCCTATATGCTGCGCGATCCAGTTTGAAATCATGGAATCTCTCAGAAATTGTGCCGCATGCCGATCTGGACAGTGCGAGCCGTTGGGTTACCCGGTCCGACAGTGCCCCCGGCGTACAAGCCACCGCCAAGGGAGTACTGTGACCCATTTTTATTGAGAATGCGCCCTGACGCGGCGAACAAGACCGTGCGCTTTGACAATGCGTAGTGGCCGCCGATGGCAATGAGATTGGTGTTTCTGTTGGCCACGCCTTGCGTACGGTCCTTGACCAGCACGAACTGGGCGATAAGCGTGGCCTGCGCACCGACGCCGTACTTCACGCCGAAGGGAAACATGTCGTAGACCTGCTCCGGCCCCTTTGTTGACGGCGTATTTGCCTGGCTATTCCAGTCGCGGTGCCAGCCGGTAAACAGCTTCGCCGGCCCCACCGTGTAGTTTCCCCCCATGCTGAAGGCCTGCAGCTTTCCCGTGTCGGTCGCGTTGCGCTGTGTCACGAAGCCGATGTTGAAGTCGGCGAGGTCGTTCTTCTGCCGCGTGGACACGCCCCACATCCGCCCGGCCCGCTGGTTCCCCGCGACCTCTCCTGGTGCGTACATCACGTAAGTGACACCCGGCCAGCGATCCGGGGACGTCCATAGGATGGAGTTGTCGACCCGCCCGAGCGTGGCACGCGCCACGCCGGCGGGAATAATGGCCGGAAGGCCGCCGGCCAGCCCTGCGTTGAACGCATCGATGTTCCAGAACATCCGGTTCTCGGGAGAGTACTGGCGACCGAACGTCAGCCGGCCCAGCTGCTCGCTGGAAAGACCCATGTATACCTGGCGCCCGAACAGCCTCCCGCCTTGCTGGGACATCCCGTCGTCTGCCCCGAAGCCGCTCTCCAGCCAGTAAACGGCGCTCAGGCCCGGCGAGATGCGCTCGACCCCCTTGATGCCGAAACGCGAACCCCAGTCGCTGCCGCTCTGCAGGCGTGTCAGCGTTCCCAGTCCTTGCTTCGAGATATCGAGTGCCATATCCACGACACCAAAGACCGCCGATTCGGCCTTTGCGTCCGAGGTGCAGACCGAGATGCTCAGCCCCGTCACAGCAGCCAATGTTGCGGCATTTGTCTTCATAGCTTTCAAACCGTTAAGCAATACGAGGGCCACACCCCCGCCTGGAACGAGGGAGGGAAGAATTGGAACGCTTGATTGAAGTGCTTGAGGCTTGAGGCTTGAGGTGCGCCGACGTGGCCTGCTGTACTACAAGCCGATGGCCGTCGGCCCCAGAATCCGTCGGTGCTTGAACGCCGGAATGGCTTCGCGGACGCTGCGCAAACGGTCTTGGCTCATCTCGCCGATGACAACGCCTTCGCCCTGGGGCAGGCTGGCAACCACGTCTCCCCATGGGTCGATCAACATGCTGTGGCCAAACGTCTGCCGCTGATTGGCGTGCGTCCCGCCTTGCGCCGCGGCCAGCACATAGCACTGGTTCTCGATCGCTCTCGCACGGAGCAGGATCTCCCAGTGCGCACGGCCAGTGGTTTGCGTGAATGCCGACGGCACGAGGATGAGGTCCACTTGCCGCATGGCCCGGTAGAGCTCCGGAAAGCGCAGGTCATAGCAAATGGATAGCCCCACGCAGCCGAACTCCGTCCGCGCCGTGACCATTTCGGTGCCCGCGACCATCGTCCGGCTCTCGTCAATGTCGCGGGTGCCATCCAGGTAACTGAACAGATGCAACTTGTCGTAGCGCGCCTTCACCTCTCCCGTGGGCCCGAACAACAATATCGTGTTGGTGACCTTTGGCGCTTGCGTGGTAGCCAGCGGGAGCGAGCCGCCCGCGATCCATACGCCGTGCTGCCTCGCCTTGGCGGCCAGGCAAGCCTGGATCGGCCCCTCGCCGAACGCCTCGGCAATCGCGAACTTGTCAGTCTCGTGAAGACCGATCTGGCAGAAGTACTCGGGCAGAAGGACAAACGTGGCACCGCCGTGCACGGCTTCATCGATCAGGTTTTCCGCGACGGCAAGGTTGTCCGGCAGGCTCGGAGAAGACACCATTTGAATGGCGGCGATTTTCATTTTCCGGCTCTCCGCTTCAGTCCATTTCCGCGTGTGAGGTGGTAACGATCTTGCGCCAGGTCAGGGCATCGCGCTGGATCGTCTCTGCAAATTTCGCGGGGCCATCGCCAACCGGCTCCGCAATCTGCCTGGCAAAGGCATCGCGCACCTCTGGCCGCGCGAGTACCTCCTTCACGCTCTGGCCGATCCTGGACACCACCTGGACCGGCGTTCCACTGGGGGCGCATATTCCTACCCACCCCGTAAAACTCAGCTCGCTCAGGCCCTGCTCGGCCAGCGTGGGCACCGCGGGAAGCTGCGGCAGGCGCTTGGCCGTCCCTGTCGCCAGGCCCTTCACGCGGCCGGATTCAACGAAAGGCAACGCGGAGATGACGCTATCCATCATCAAGCTGACGCGACCGGCGGTAAGGTCCGTATATGCGGGCGTCGAGCCTTTGTAAGGCACATGCTGCATGTCCAGGTGGTTCCGCATTTTCATGGCCACTCCGGCAAGATGCGGCGTCGTCCCGTTGCCGCCAGATGCGAAGTTGTACTTGCCGGGCTCGCGCTTGGCCAGGTTGATGAATTCCTTGAGGGTGTTGGCGGGAATTTGGGGGGCTGCCACCCAGATGGTCGGCGTATTGACGATGTGGCTCACCGGGACCAGGTCCTTGATCCCATAGGACAGCTTTGGGTATAGCGCCGTGGCGACCGCCAGGTTCCCGGTAGAGCAAAGCAGCAAGGTGTAGCCATCCGGCGGCGCCTTGGCGACGAATCCCGCGCCGATCGTGCCACCGGCGCCGGGCCGGTTGTCGATAACAAGGGACTGCCCGAGCGCCGTGCTCATCGCGGCGGAGATCAGGCGCGCGACCAAGTCGTTCCCTCCTCCCGCGGGAAATGGCACAACCAGCGTCACGGGCTTGGCCGGCCAGTCGGCCGACACAGCAAGGGTTGGTACCGCGCAGCACAGTGAAGCGAGACTGGCGGCGGCGAGGCAGAACAATTTGGGCATGCGGCATCTCGGTGGCATGAGTGTGATGAAGCAACACACTTGACGAGCGAGATCGTGCCGTAAGCCGCGGCGCTGGTAAAACAAATAAAAATTACGCTCAGACAAGGAAATTTTGACTTCCTCCCTCCTGTCAGCCGATTCCTAAGAGATCCACGCCATGTTGGCGAAGGTATCGACGACGGCCTGCTTGACAGCGGCCACCGCCGGATCGCGAAGGACGTCCATCCGCCACGCCAGTTCAATGGGATCGCGGGGCAAGGCGACCGGGCACGGCAGTACCTGGAAGCCGCCCAGGCCAGCCAGGGCGTGCGCGGCATGCGCAGGCAGCGTCGCGATGGTGTCGTTCCCGCGGAGCAGGAACGGCACGGCTGCGAAGTGGGTGGTCGAAACCTCCACCCGCCGCTTCAGGCCAAGCGCGGCAAGGGCCTCGTCGACAATGCCCACAAAGCCGCCGGAGGAGATCAGGATATGCTTCCTACGCACGTATTCCTCAAGCGTCAAGCCACGCGCTGGCGCGCCAATGGCAGGCACCAGGCAGGCATAGCCCCCCATCCCGAGTACATGCTTCGCCACGGCCCGCGATGCCAGTCCCCCCGCTGCCACGATGAGGTCCACGGAGCGATCCACCAGCATTTCCACGGCCTTCTGACTGTGTGTCTGCCGAAACAGCAAGCGGATGCCGGGCGCCATTTCCGCCAGGCGGTCGACGAGACGGCGCCCCATGGCGATCTCGTAGTCATCCGAAAGCCCGATGGAGATCGTCCTTTCGTGAAAGACGTTGCCGCCCGGCGCCACCATCGAAAGGCTCTTGCGGCAGTGGTTCAGCGCTTCACTGACCACGGGCTTCAGTTCCTGCGCGCGCGCCGTGGGGCGCATGCCACGCCCGGCTCTCTCGAACAGCGGGTCGCCATAGACGCGGCGCAGGCGGCCGATCGCCGCGCTCACCGCGGACTGCGTCAGGCCCAAGCGGATCGCGGCTCGGCTGGCGCCGCCCTCCTCGTAGAGCGCCTCGAAGACCTTCAGCAGGTTGAGGTCCATCGCCTCAATATCTATGGCATTCATATCAGATACATCCCAATCCACCTTGATTCATGATGGCGTGGGCGTGAACATAGCGCAACCCTCTTCCCGGAGCCACACCTCATGCCCGCTTCCATCGTCGCCGCCCTCCAGATTGGTTCCTCCCCCTCGGGAAAGGCCGAAACCCTGGCCAGGATCCTGGCGTTCGAGGACAAGATCCTCTCATCCTGCGCAAGCGTCGTCGTCATGCCGGAGGCACTCCTGGGCGGATATCCCAAAGGCGAGATCTTCGGTACGCGGCTGGGTTATCGCCTGCCCGAGGGCCGCGACGCATTCGCCAACTACTTCGAGAACGCCATCGACGTACCCGGCCCCGAAACGCAAGCGCTGGCGGCGCTGTCCACGCGCACGGGCGCGAGCCTCGTGGTGGGGGTCATTGAACGAGACGGCAATACGCTGTACTGTACGGCGCTGTTCTTCGATCCCGCCGCTGGTCTCGCCGCGAAGCACCGCAAGTTGATGCCGACGGGCACGGAGCGCCTCATCTGGGGCCAGGGAGACGGCTCGACGTTGCCTGCCCTGCAGACATCCGCCGGGCGCGTGGGCGCTGCGATCTGCTGGGAGAACCACATGCCCCTGCTACGCACGGCGATGTATGCCAAGGGCGTGGAGATCTGGTGCGCACCGACCGTGGACGAGCGCGATATCTGGCAGGCGTCGATGCGCCACATTGCCCATGAGGGCCGCTGCTTTGTCATCAGCGCCTGCCAGGTCCAGGCCTCGCCGCGGCAACTCGGCATCGACGTACCGCATTGGGAAGCGGATCGCCCGCTGATCCGCGGCGGCAGCGTGGTCATTGGACCGATGGGCGACATCATCGCCGGGCCTTTGCTGAATGCGGAAGGCCTAGTAGCCGCCGAGATCGATACCGACGAGTTGGTGCGCGCACGCTACGACTTTGACGTAGTCGGCCATTATTCTCGCCCGGATGTCTTTTCGATGACGGTTGACGAACGGCCGAAGACATCGGTCAACTTCCAGACCTGAGGCGGACAGGCGGGGGAGCCCGAGCCGTAAGCCATGCGCAGGATGCCAGCCCATGAACCTTCGATTTCTTGAAACATTCGTCTGGGCGGCCCGGCTGCGCAGGATGACCCTGGTTGCGCAGCGGCTTCACGCCACCGATGCCACCATCTCCGCGCGCATCGCCGCGTTCGAAGCAGAGCTGGGCGTAAAGGTTTTTGTCCGGGAAAAGGGAAAGCAACTGTGCCTCACCCCGGAGGGCGCCGAGATGCTGGCGCCGGCGGAGGAGCTGCTTGCCCTTGCGGACGCGTTCACCCAGCGGTTTGCCGCAAAGGATGCAATGCCCAGCCAGATCACCATCGGCATGAGCGGCACGGTCGCCGGGGCAATACTCGAGCCGCTGGTTGACGTGCTTTATGCCAGATGGCCTGACGTCAATATCCATCTGCCTTCTCTCACCAGCACCGACATTCGGCACAAGCTACTAAGCGGCGCGCTCGATATTGGCCTTCTCCTCGGCAGTGTCAACGAACCGAACGTGGACAACCTGAAGCTGCTGGAGCTTGACTACGCCTGGGTCGCGAGCCCCCGCCTGATTCCCGGCAACGTATCGCCGTCGGTCGAGGCGCTAAAACAGCAGATGTTGCTCTCGTATCCAGTCGATTCGGACCTCTTCGCCTCGGTTGCCACCTACTTTGACACGCCGCATCTGGCCGGCTTCAAGCTGAACGTTCTCAGCTCCTTGTCCGTGATGTTGCGCCTCGCCTGTGCTGGCGTTGGATACGCGGTGCTGCCCGTTGACCTCATCCGCAACGAGCTCGATACAGGAACGCTAAGATTTCTCGGGCTCTCCCGGCCGTTCCCGACGCAGACATACTTCGCTTCCTTCATCGATCTGCCGTCGACCCCCTTGCGCCGTATCATCGCCGAGTGCATCCGCGATATTGCGCGGCTACCGTCGCGGGCGAACGCGTGATGCATGTTGCGCACGCCGATGCACAAGGAGGGCAGGCACCATCGGCACACGCGCCAGGGCAACCGGCCCAGGTTTTCAACAAGAAACATAATTCTCATGCCTTCGGGAAAGACCCGGATGGCTAGCAAACCCACCTTGTCAAGGCACAGTCATGCGTTCTCAAAAGCCCGCTTCATCGTCCTCCCCCGCCCTCGGCCTGCGCACCCTCGCCGTGCACGCCGGACAACATCCGGATGTGTCGACCGGCGCCATCGCGCCGCCCATCGCTGCCACCTCGTCGTTTGCCTACGACGATTTCGACGCGGGCGCGCGGCGCTTCTCCGGGGAGCAGCCGGGCTTTCTCTACAGCCGTTTCGCCAACCCGACCGTGCAGACCTTCGAGGCCAAGATGGCTGCGCTGGAAGGCGGCGAAGGCGCGGTGGCGTTTGCCAGCGGCACGGCTGCCATCACATCGACGCTGCTCGGGCTGCTCTCGGCGGGCGACGAGGCCATCTACGTCGGCACGCTCTACGGCGGCACCGACGGGATCATGCGCAACCTGCTGCCCCGCCTTGGCATCCAGACCTTTGCCGTGCCCGACCTGGCGAGCGTGCAAGCCCGCCTGAGCGAGCGTACCCGGCTGATCTACGTGGAAACGCCGGCCAATCCCGTCATGGGCATCATCGACCTGGAGGAAACGGCC
>NZ_JBFTLX010000108.1:0-32442 GCF_056396665.1 Cupriavidus sp. 05T313
GAAGGACATGAACACCATGTTCAAAGGTATCAAGCATTTTGTGCGTGATGAGGATGGGGCTACCGGTGTGGAGTATGCGCTACTGCTGACCTTCGTGGCGTTGGTCATTATCGGATTTGGCGCCGGGATGGGCAATGCCATCACAAGAACCTTTGCGGCGGTCGTTGCCGGCATGCCAGCAGCTCCAGCAGCCTAAATCTCGTCAACGATCCGGAGCAAGTCCGCCTGAACCGGGCTTGCTTCGGAGGGCCACCTCTGCCGCTGGTCAGAGATGGGCAGGCGCACTGGCCAGAAAAACGCTCACTAATTAGGGGGAATGGTCAATGATCATCGCACCAACCCTGGCAAGTCTTAGTCTTGTGGCACTCGTGACCATCGCGGCCGTGTGCGACGTACGTGCCCGCCGTATTCCCAACTGGTTGGTGGGATGTGGCCTGATTATCGCCCTAGCTGTGCAGTGTGCGGTGCTCGGGCCGGCAGCCGGAACCTGGGCTTGGATTGCCGGTGCTGCGGCAGGCATGGGGCTGTTCCTTGGCGTCTACCTGCTGGGAGGCATGGGCGCTGGCGACGTGAAGCTGATGGGCGCCGTAGGCGCGTTCGTGGGACCGCTGGGTGCACTCGATATCGCACTGACCAGCTTTCTGGTCGGGGGAGTGCTGGCGCTGGCCATGACATTGGTAAGAAAGGAGTCACGGCGAACGCTAGCGAGCCTATCGACGCTGCTTCTGTCACTACCGTTTGGCGCACGAGCCATCCCTTTACGGCGCGAAAGCCAGACGAACGGCGACACGATGAGGCTGCCCTACGCCGTCGCAATTGCAGCGGGCACCCTGCTGGTGAAGTGGACGATGCTCTGAGTCGCAGAAGTGGCATGAAGGATGGATGAGTTAAACGGTAGGGCGAAAAAAGAGTCCGCTGCACCACAGGAACCGGATCGAAAGACATAGCGGGCCTCAAATGAAAGGCTTCACATCAGAGGCCTGGGGGAGAAAACAATGAGCCAGTACCAATACCGAACGTGGCCGACATGGATCGTTCCTGCGCCGCACAGCAACGATTGCTGGCGCCGCTACTGATAACACGCCCTACTCACATCACGCTCACACAGCCTAGCTGACCGGCATTGCCGATCGGCACCGGATACCCGTTGCCTGCACTCTTACAGCAGCTCGTATGTCCACAACCGAGGAGGTCTCGCAAAATGAAAAACCTGCGCATCCTGTTCATGCTGCTAATCGCAACCGTTGCTGGGCTGAGCGCGGTGGTATTCGCTTCGCGCTGGCTGTTGCAGCAGAGCGCCAGCGGCGTCACCAAGGTCGCGGTAGCCGCCACCGATATCAACCTGGGACAGCGGCTGTCGCCGGAATTCGTCAAGCTGGTGGACTGGCCCACGGCGAGTCTGCCGCCGGGCGTTATCAACGATCAGCGCGCCATTGACGGCCGCGTGACCAAGACCAGCGTGCTGCGCGRCGAACCGGTACTGGAATCCAAGCTAACGCCGGTCGGCACCAAAGGCGGCCTGTCGGCGGTCATTGCCGACGGCAAACGTGCCATCACCGTGCGTGTCAATGATGTGGTCGGCGTGGCCGGTTTTGCCTTGCCCGGCAGCTTTGTCGACATCATCGTCAATACGCAGAAAGACGCAGCTACCAAGAGTGCCAGCAGCGAGCGTACCGAGCAGTCGATCTCCAAGATCGTGCTGGAAAAGATCCTGGTGCTGGCCGTGGCGCAGGAGGTCAACCGCGACGAGACCAAGCCCAAGGTGGTCAATGCCGTGACGTTGGAGGTCTCTCCAGAGGAAGCCGAGAAGCTCGACCTGGCGCGCAGCGTGGGTACCCTCTCGCTGGTGCTGCGCAACCAGGTGGATCCGCGCCCGGTAGCCACCACTGGCGCCACCAAGAACACCCTGCTAAAGGAACCTGCCCTAGTTGCCGCAGCCGCCCCCGTCGTCAAGACAGTAGAGGTAGTGCGCAGGGTTGCCGTTACAAAGGCCATTTCCAGCACCTGCGTGGGGGTCATTAGCGGCATCCATCAAAACCAGGAATGCTTCTGAACCACACGCGTTAGAACAACAAGCCAATGCAGTGCCAGACCCTGTCTTGCAGGGTCAATCATCCGGGGGAAAGACATGGACCAACTCACCGACCTCAGCGGCGTACGGCGCCGCATCGGACCGCAGTTGACGACGACGGCGCTGGCTGCCGTGATACTCAGCGGACTGTGGCTGGAGGCCGCACAGGTGCAGGCAGCCGATACCGCCGCCCAGGTGCAGACTCCGGGCTCCGCAGCACACCCGCTAAAGCTGGCGGCTAACGGCCCGATCCAGCTCACCATTGGCGCAACTAACGTGCCTCCTGCGCCTGCGGATGGCGGCAGCAAGACCCCCACCTGCACCAGCGCGGCAAGCGAGGCGGAACAGGTGGTATTGCCGGTCGGCAAGTCACGCATGCTGTCGCTGCCGGAGCCGGTGCGCACGCGCACCTTGGGTAACCCGAGTATCGTCCAGGCCATGCTGGTCTCGCCGCAAACGCTCTACCTGCTCGGACTGGATGTGGGCACCACCAATATGATCATGCAAGGCAAGAGTGGGCGCTGCAGCGTCATCGACGTCATCGTCGGTGCCGACCCCGGTGGATTGCAGGCGACCTTGCATAGCCTGCTGCCCGAAGCAAAGCGCGTACGCGTGTCCGCTGCCGCCGACAGTCTGGTGCTGACCGGCATCGTCGCGGATTCCGTCCAGGCACAGAAGATCCTCGATATCGCCAACGCTTTCGTCATGCGCCAGACCCGCAGCCCATTGCAGGCACCGCCGCAACAAACCGGCGCCCCTGGCGCGCCGATGCTTGCCATGAACGGTGGCAACATGGGCGGCATGGGCTTCGGCGGACTGGGCATGGGCGCTAGTGGTGGCCAGCCGCTGCGCAGCCCCCGCATCATCAATATGATGTCGGTGGAGGCGCCGCAGCAGGTGATGCTGGAAGTCAAGGTCGCAGAGGTCTCCAAGACCCTGATCGACCAGATGGGCGCCGCCGTCAACCTGAACGGGGCCTTCGGCAGTTGGAC
Source organism: Cupriavidus sp. 05T313 (assembly GCF_056396665.1). Lineage (NCBI taxonomy): Bacteria > Pseudomonadati > Pseudomonadota > Betaproteobacteria > Burkholderiales > Burkholderiaceae > Cupriavidus > Cupriavidus sp. 05T313. Next base: position 3,064 of record NZ_JBFTLX010000108.1, read on the forward strand.
GTTCGGCCTGCTGGCCAACTTCCTGTCTGGCGCGACCGACCTGCTCCAGTTCAGCAAGGCGAATAACTTGCCGCTAAAGTTCGCACTGGACGCGCAAAAGGGCGATGGCCTGGTCAAGATCCTGGCTGAACCCAATTTGATGGCGATCAGCGGTCAGGAAGGCAGCTTCCTAGCTGGTGGCAAGGTCTTTATCCCCGTGCCGCAGAGCACCGGCACAGGGGGGGGCACCACCATTGTCCTGCAGGAAGAGACTTTCGGTGTCGGCCTGCGGTTCACGCCGACGGTGCTGGAAAACGGGCGCATCAACCTGAAGGTATCACCAGAGGTGTCCGAGCTGTCGCCCACGGGAGTAGCACTGACCGCGCCTAACGTCTCTGGCACATCGATCCTGCCGCTGATCAATACGCGCCGCGCCTCGACCACGCTGCAGGTCATGGACGGCCAGAGCTTTGCCATCGGCGGCCTGATCAAGAGCAATACCACCGGTAGCCTCAAGGGCCTGCCTGGGGTTGGCGACCTGCCGGTGGTCGGCGCCCTGATGCGCAGTACCAACTTCCAGCAGGACAGGACCGAGCTGCTGTTCGTCGTCACGCCGCGCCTGGTCAAGCCGCTGCCGGCAAACTACCCGCTGCCGACCGACAGCTTTGGCCCCTCGACTCCAGGCGAGGTCTACATCAACGGGAATATGGAAGGGCACCCTGCTAGCCAGCCGGCCACCAACCCGGCGCCAGCCGCCTTGCCGGCACCGGCAGCACCCGTGGCACCGACCACCAGCATCGCGCCCCCCGCAGCCACGGCCGTCGCGGCGGCCGATGCCAGGCCCACGGCAAGCACCGCTGTAGCCTCAGACGCCGCTCAGTAACCCATCGTCCGCCACGATTAAGGAGAACATCATGAAGATCATTCCGATACTGGTTCGCATGGCCCTGTGCTGCGGGCTTGGCGCCGCACTGGCCGGCTGCATGACAACCACGCCGGTCTATGACGCCCACTTCGGCGACGCCGTGCGCACCGTGCGTGCCATGCAGACCCTCAATCCGGTGGCTTCGCTCAACAACAACCCCGTCGACGGAATCGACGGCCGCGCTGCCACGGCCGCGATGGACCGCTATAACACCTCGTTTAGTACGCCCCAGTCCGATCCCAATGGCTACGCGGTTGGCGTCGGCAGTTTAGGCGGATCATCGCTCAGCTCCATGGGCCGGTAGGACAGGCAAACAGCACGACAGGCAAGCACACCGCTTTGGGGAGCAACAGAAAATGGCAAAGATCGCCGTGGTTTCCGCCGATGAGACACGCTGGCAACAAATCGCCGGGCTGATTGCGCAAGCCGCCAATCACGTAGTGCAACAGGTGCGCACGACGCCGGCGCAGGCGCTTTCCCAACCCGGACTGACRCAGGGGGCCGACCTGCTGATCCTGGAAGCGCGCAGCTTCTCGGCGGATGATCTCAACCAGTTGCGCCGTCGTCTGGCGGATCAGCACGATACGCTCTGCATGCTGGTGACCGAGAGCCCATCGGCCGACCTGCTGATGCGGGCCATGCGCGCCGGCGTGCAGTGCGTGCTGCCGTGGCCGCCCGATGCGCAGGAGTTTCGCGACGAGTTGCAGCGCTGTACCAGCCACGCCATCAGCAGCAGCCGGGGCGAAGCTCAGGTGCTGTCGTTCCTTTCTTGCAAGGGGGGGAGCGGCACCACCTTCGCCGCGACCAACCTCGGCCATGTGCTGGCGGCAAAGCACAACAAGCGCGTACTGCTGGTCGACCTGAACCAACAATACGGCGATGCGGCCTTCCTGCTCACTGATCAGGTTCCACCAGCCACACTGGTCGACGTCTGCCGTCAAATCGACCGGCTGGACCCATCCCTGCTGGATGCCTGCGTCACCCATATCAGCAAGGACTTCGATGTGCTGCCCGGCGCCGGGGACCCGGTCAAGGCAGGAGAGATCAAGGCCGCGCACCTGGAGCGCATTCTGACGCTGGTCCTCCCGCAATACGATGTGGTGATCTTCGACGTTGGCCAGGACATCAATCCCGCGTCCATTCAAGTGCTCGACCGCAGCCACCTGATTTACCCCGTGCTGCAACTCAATCTGACCTACCTGCGTGCCGGCCGCCGCCTGCTCGAGATCTGCCAGTCGCTTGGCTATCCCGCCGAGCGACTGCGGCTGATCGTCAACCAATACGACAAGCATGCGCCCATCAGCCTGCGCCTGCTCGAAGAGACCTTCGGCATGCCGGCATCCCACGTGCTGCCGAACGACCCGGTGCCGGTGCGTGATGCCATCAGCCAAGGGGTGCCCGTACTGCAACTGGCCGAGAGCAGCCAGATTGCCCGCGCTCTGGTGAAGATGGCAAGCCAGCTTTACCCGGAGACGGCGTCCCGGAGCGCGGGACTACTGAGCAAGCTGTTCGGTCAAGGCAACCGGGTGGCACCCGCCATACGTCTAGAGCGGCAGGCCTGATTCCAAATCTCTGAGCGGAGCACATCATGTCACTGCGAGAACAACTCTACCAGCAGGCGGGCGAAGCCCTGCCCCAGCGTATCGCCCACGCCAATGGCAGCGCCAGTGCGGCTTACCAGCAGCTAGCCAAGGAAATCCACCAGACGCTCATCGAGCGCGTGGAACTGGGCAAGCTGCAGCACCTGGCGCCAGAGCAGGTCAAGCGTGAGCTGGCCCAACTGGTAGAACGCATCCTGGAGGAGGGCAATCATCCCGTCAATGAGGCCGAGCGCCGAAGTCTAGTGTCGGACGTGCAGGACGAAATGCTAGGCTACGGTCCGCTGGAACCGCTACTGGCCGACCCCACCGTCTCCGACATCCTGGTCAATACGGCGAAACAGGTCTATGTGGAACGCCGCGGCAAGCTGGAACTGACCGAAATCACCTTTCTGGACAACGCGCATCTCATGCGGGTGATCGAGAAAATGGTGTCGCGCGTGGGGCGTCGCATCGACGAATCCAGTCCCATGGTCGACGCCCGCCTGCCCGACGGTTCACGCGTGAATGCCATCATCCCGCCTTCGGCGATCGACGGCCCGCTGCTATCGATCCGGCGCTTTGCCGTCAAACCGCTCACGGTCGATGACCTGATCGGGCGACAGACCTTCACTCCGCAGATGGCACAACTGCTGGACGCCATGGTGAAGGCCAAGCTCAATATCCTGATCTCGGGCGGCACCGGCAGCGGTAAGACCACTCTGCTCAATATCCTGTCCGGTTTCATTCCCGCCGACGAGCGTATTGTCACCATTGAGGATGCGGCCGAACTGCAGATGCGCCAGAACCACGTGCTGCGACTGGAAACGCGGCCGCCAAATATCGAGGGCCGCGGTGAAATCACGCAACGCGCACTGGTCAAGAACGCGCTGCGCATGCGCCCCGACCGGATCATCCTCGGTGAAGTGCGTGGCGGTGAGGCGCTGGACATGCTGCACGCGATGAACACCGGTCATGAAGGATCGCTGGCCACCATTCACGCCAACACCCCGCGCGACGCCCTGACCCGGCTCGAGAATATGGTGAGCATGGCGGGACTGTCGCTGCCGACCAAGACCATGCGTCAGCAGATCAACTCGGCGCTGACGGTGGTGGTGCAGGTCTCGCGCCTGACCGATGGCAGCCGCAAGCTGATGAGCGTGCAGGAAATCACCGGCATGGAGGGCGAGATCATCAATATGCAAGAGATCTTTACCTTCAAGCGCAAGGGCGTGGATCGCGATGGCCACATCAAGGGCCACTTCTGCGCTACCGGGGTCCGGCCGAAGTTCTCGGAACGGCTGCAAGCCTTTGGCATCCACCTGCCGGAAACGTTGTACGACCCCACCGTGCAACACGAAGTCTAGGGAGAACGGATCATGGACACCATGATGATCGGCTTCGTACTGTCGCTGTTTGTCACCATCGTGCTTCTGGTGACGGGGATATACCAGTGGTGGCAAGGCCGTCACAGCCAGACTGCGCGGCGACTCAGCCAGCGCCTGCAGGCGGCCCTGCTCGTTAGCGCCAGTCACGGCAAGGATGGCGGCATCCTGAAACAGCGCGTTCTGAGCGAGTCGCCGGAATTGGCCCGGCTGCTGCTGCGGCTGCCTCACTCCATCACACTCGATCGGATGCTGCTGCAGTCGGGCCTGGACTGGTCGGTCGGGCGCTTTCTTGTGCTCACCTTCGCGCTGCCGGCGGTCGCGGCTAGCTTGGGGGCGATGTTCGCCGCGCCCTGGCCGGCCCTGCTCATGCTGACCGCCGGCTTTGCCGCACTGCCGCTGCTGTACGTACGTCGCTGCCGCGACAAGCGGCTGCTCAAGCTTGAGCAGCAGTTGCCTGAAGGGGCCGACATGATCAGCCGCGCCTTGCGCGCCGGGCACTCGCTGCCTAGCGCGCTGAGCATGGCCGGCGAGGAGTTGCCGGCTCCCATCGGCACCGAACTCGGCATGGTCTTCAGGGAAATCAATTACGGCGTGCCGATGAACGATGCACTGACCGGTCTGACCGAGCGCGTACCCATCGAGGATCTGCGCTACCTGGTGATTGCCGTGCTGATTCAGCGTGAGTCCGGCGGCAACCTGACCGAGATTCTGGACAACGTCGGCAACATTATTCGCAAGCGGCTGCAGTTGCTGGACAAGGTGCGCGTGCTTTCCGCAGAAGGGCGGCTGGGGGCCTGGATCCTGACCGTGTTGCCGCTGGTGGTGGGCGGCATCGTGTATGTGATGAATCCAACCCTGATTGCGACGCTATGGACGGACCCGACTGGCATTCGCATGCTCTGGATTTCCATTGGGATGATGATCTTCGGCGTGCTATGGATGCGGAACATTGTTCGCATCCACGTCTGACAACCAGACCCTGACATCGGAGGCGGGACTTACCCGGATCATCATGCAAATCGCGCAAATTGTATTGCTGGCAGGCTCCTTTATGATCGTGTTCGGCGCCACCTGGATTGCGATGTCGGTACTGCGCCAGAACGTGGTGCAGCGGCGCGTGAGCCAGATCAACCAGGAAAACCCACCGTCCGTGCAGGACAATTGGCAACCAGGCTGGCTGCAGAAAATCGAGCGGATCGTAACGCCACTTGCCCGGCTGTCTGTACCTAAGGAGGGTTGGGACGCCTCTTCCCTGCGCACCCGCTTTATGAATGCCGGCTGGCGCGCGCCCGAGGCCATCCCGATCTACTTCGGCACCAAGACCCTGCTGGTATTCGGCCTGCCACTGATCTTGTCAACGTTGCTCATTGGCCGCCTTGATCACACCCATCAAACACAGTTCCTGAGCCTGCTGTTTGGCGCAGCGGTGCTGGGCTTTTATCTCCCTAGTCTCGTGCTGCGGATGAAGATCGACCGGCGCCAGCGCGACATCTTTGAAGCGTTCCCCGATAGCCTGGACCTGATCATGGTCTGCGTGGAGGCCGGCCTTGGGCTGGATGCCGCCATCCTGCGCGTGGTGGAGGAAATGCGTGGCGCACGCCGGGCCATGGCCGACGAATATGAACTGCTGACGCTGGAACTTCGCGCGGGATTACCCCGGGAGAAGGCCCTGCGCAACCTGGCCTTACGCACCGGAGTAAGCGATGTCGACATGCTGGTGAGTATGCTGATCCAGGCCGACCGCTTCGGCACCAGCGTGGCCGACTCGTTGCGCGTGCATGCCGATATGCTGCGTACCAAGCGTCAGATGCTGGCGGAAGAGCGCGCCGCCAAGATCGGCACCAAGCTGATGTTCCCGCTGATCTTCTGCATCTTTCCTTCGATATTCGTGGTGCTGCTAGGGCCCGCTGCGATTCAGATATCCGCGGCCCTGCGAACGCTCGCAGAAAACCAGTAGCAAGCTCTATAACGGAGATTACGGCCATGCCCACCTACGCAAAAGGTCTGAAGCCATCGCGCTCGCGCGGCGCGCGGCGCATGTCTGGTGCCGCTGCGGTTGAATTCGCCCTTGTGTTTCCCCTGCTTCTGCTGGTCGTGATCGGGGCGATCGAATTTGGCGCGGCGCTCTATGACCAGGCCATCCTCACCAATGCCAGCCGCGAGGCGGCTCGTTTCGGCGTCATGCTCCAATCTTCGCCACCGACGACCAAGGCACAGGTACTTGCACAGATCTCGCCTGTGGTGCAGAACTATACCCAGAACAAGCTTATTACCTTCGGTTCAGCGATCCAGCCACTGGTTGACGTCACCTTTACGAACAGCAATACAGGCAGTCCTTTGCTGGTGACGGTTTCTTATGCGTACACAGGTCTGCTGCTCGGTCCGATGATGGCACTGGTGACCGGGGGCCCGGCGCCCGCGGCATTCACGACCGCCGCATTGACTATTAATGCCACAACCACCATGAAGTACGAGTAAAGCCTAGTTCCATCTGTCACGCAACGAGGTGTGCAATGAGACCCCATGGAAATCGGATGCTCCCCCCCTGCCAGCGCGGTGCGGTCGGCGTGATGACCCCCGTTTTGCTGATCTTCATGCTCGCGTTTGCCGCGCTGGCGATCGATGTGGCCCGCTATCTGATCGTGCGAAACCAACTGCAGAATGCCGCCGATGCGGCTGCACTGGTGGGTGCCGGTGGCCTCTATCCGGCGAATCCCACGCCAAACTGGAACAACGGCATAACGCAAGGTACCAGCGCGATCACGCTGAACGCGACTGAGGGCGTCAAGTTGATCAGCGGCCAGGTGCAGGCCGGCTACTGGGATCTAAGCCGCACCAAATCGGGTCTGCAACCGCAAGACATCACGCCGGGAACAAACGACGCGGCCGCCGTCCAGGTCACCATCAGCCGCAGCGACGGCAACAACAATGGCCCGGTCAGCATGCTGTTGGCGCCTGTCTTCGGCGTGCTGTCCGAACCGGCCCAGGCCACAGCGGTGGCGGTGATCGCGGCGCCTGGGCGCGTGGGTCCGGGCGCGCTTCTGCCGGTGGCCATCAACCAGTGCTTGTATGACAAGTTCTGGGATTCGACGACCGGGCAGCCCAAGATAAATCCGAGCACGGGCAAGAGCTACGTCTTCGACATCTACTCGGACTACATCAACGTTGCCAGCTACCCCTCCCCGATGGACCCCTGCTGGAAGGGACAATGGACATCCTTGACCCCCGGCGACCCAGGGGCACAAAGCGCGAAGCTAATCAAGGACATGGTCACGGGCGCAACTCCGTCGCCACCCGTCGCGCTCAACGACCCCATCTTTATCCAAAGCGGCGTGGCGGCCTCGATCTATGACGCGGTTACGTCTCAACTTAACGCGGCGCTAGCGGCAGGCTTGAGCGGATGGACCGTGACCGTGCCTGTCGTTTCCAACGTATCGACGAATTCAGATCAGCCAGTGGTCGCTTTCGCCTCTCTTCTCATTACCAGTGTTACCAAGGCGGGTAACAAGAGCTATATCGAGGGCAGTTTTGTGCCCAATGCCAAGATTGCCGGCAGCACAGGCGGCGTCGGGCCCTACTATGGTGCTTACGTGCCACCGCGCCTGGCTTGGTAAGACGGAATAACAAGGAGACGTGCAATGGGATCGGAATCGACCAGGCATGAGATTGAAATGGCCATCACCCGTATTCTGCAAGGCACGCCGATGCGAGTTGACCGCGCACGGCAACTAAGTATCGCCGCCGTTGCCGAAGAGGCCGGTGTGTCCAACGCGACGATCCATAATCGCCATCCGGATATGGCGGAGCAGATTCGACGAATCCTCAAGGAAGGGCGCGAAGCCATCATGACTGAGCATGATGCTCATATCGCAAATTTACGCCGGCAGTTGGGGGAGATCCGAAAGGCACTGCGAAAACGGGATGATCAAATTCGCCGCATCAAGACAGTGAACCTATTGCTGGCGACGGAGGTCCAGGCACTACGGGAAGAGTTGGAGGAGCCAGTCGCGAAGCCGCGTTGGAAGCGTGCATACGCATCGCCACCGCATTGGTGTTGGCTGTTTTTGCCTATGGAGCGATCCGGCACTGGCTCACCGACCCGACTCGCATTACGCTTCTGCTCATGGTGGTGGCACAGTGCCTGACGGTCGCTCTGTCGCTGATAGTGCGGGTGCCGGCCCGGCGTGACTGGAGTCCTGTCGCCATACTCAGCTCGCTCCTCGGCACCTTCTATTTCCTTGCGATTCAGCTCACACCGGGTGTGCGAATCGTGCCCGAAGCGGTCGGTGCCGGACTGCAGATCGCTGGGCTTTCGTGGCAGATTTTCGCGAAAGTATCGCTACGCTACTCGTTCGGGATCTTGCCTGCCAATCGCGGAATCGTATCAAGCGGGGCTTACCGGTTCGTGCGCCATCCGATCTATCTCGGCTACTTTGTCGCCGATGTCGGCTTCCTGCTAGCAAACTTCGGACTGCAGAACCTGCTCGTCTACACCCTACAGTACGTCATGCAGGCGGTCCGGATCCTGCGCGAAGAAAAACTTCTGTCTGACGATCCCGAGTATCGGACATATCGGAACAAGGTCTGCTTTCGCATGTTCCCGGGTATCTTCTGATCTCAATTCGCTTTTGACGCTCGCAACGTATCGCCGCGCAGCGGCTTGTGCCGGCATCACCTCTGGACGCAAACTCTTATAACTTACAGGGAGGGGTCTCTATCGAATCAAGCAGCAAATTCAGGCGCGGGACTAATTCCTGAGGGAAATCGAATTGGCCTGCAGCACCTACCTAAAGCGCAATGAGCCTCAACAAGCGGCAATGCGCCAGGTGAGAACGCGCCCGTCAATTTAGCGACAGGCATGGTCCCTGAAGCCTGGTGGAATCGGAGGATCCGCCTTGTCACGCCGTGCCCGGGGAGAAATCGATCCTACTCCGAGCCCGTTCATGGCATTCCAGATCAATCGGTTTGGCCTGAGCTGGCATCCCCGGCTCGAAACTCGTACCCGATCTTCAGCGGGTGCTTATTCCCTTTAACCTTGACGTGAAGGAGAAGGACATGAACACCATGTTCAACGGTATCAAGCATTTTGTGCGCGATGAGGATGGGGCTACCGGTGTGGAGTATGCGCTGCTGCTGACCTTCGTGGCGTTGGTCATTATCGGATTTGGCGCCGGGATGGGCAATGCAATCACAAACACCTTTAACGCGGTCGTTGCCGGCATGCCAGCAGCACCAGCAGCCTAGATCTCGTCAAGGATCCGGGCCGAGCCCCGCCTGAACCGGGCTTGGCCCGGAAGGCCACCTCCGCTTAGTCATGTTCATCGTGCTCGTTGCTAGGCAACGCGGACACAGCAGCAGTTTCAGGCACGGGACTGATCCCTGAGTGAGGTCGAATTGGCCCCGCGGCAGCACATTCAGCCTCGACAAGCGGCAACGCGCCAGGTGAGAACGCGCACGTCAATCTAACGACAGGCAGGGGCCCAGGTGCTTATTCCCTTTAACCATGACGTGAAGGAGAAGGACATGAATACCATGCTCAAAGGTATCAAGCATTTTGTGCGTGATGAAGATGGGGCTACCGGTGTGGAGTATGCGCTGCTGCTGACCTTCGTGGCGTTGGTCATTGTCGGATTTGGCGCCGGGATGGGCGGTGCCATTACAAGAACCTTTGCCGCGGTCATTGCCGGCATGCCAGCAGCCTAAATCTCTTCAAGGATCCAGACCGAGCCCCGTCTTAACCGGGTTTGGTCTGGAAGGCCACCTCCGCTCAGCCATGCTCATCGTATTCGTTGCTAGGCGGTGCGCACGGACTTTGACAAACCATTCTTTAGTGCGGCATCTGCGCGCCGTTTCGCCACCTGATGTTGCTGAAGCAGATACCCACGGATCTGTCTTGACTGCCGACCGCCTGCGCTAAGCGCCGCCCCCTAGCAGGCCGCTGAAATACCTCCGACCGAAGTCAGCGCTTCTAGTGGCTGACGCGTTGATCTGAGAACCCCACACCCTGCGACGTTTCATGCGCGGCGCCGACACCTTCACCGAAAGCCTGTTCACCATGCGGCGGCTCGAGGATTTTGTACCGAAGTATCACCCGCTGCGCTCGATCCGCACCATGGCCAATCAGGCGTTGGCGAAGTTGGATCGGCTGTTCGCCAGGATGTACGAGGCCGACATCAGGGGCGGTCGACCCAGTATCGCGCCTGAGAAGTTGTTGCGGGGCATGCTGCTGCAGGTGCTCTACGGCGTTCGCTCCGAACGTCAGCTCATGGAGCAGACGCACTACAACTTGCTGTTTCGCTGGTTCATTGGCCTGGCAATGGACGACGCAGTCTGGGTGCCCAGCGTATTCACCAAGAACCGCGAATGCCTGATCAAGCGCGATGCAGTGATCGAATTCTTCAACGAAGTACTGGCCATCGCGCAAAAGAAGGACTGGCTTTCCGGCGAACACTTCAGCGTGGACGGCACACTCATTCAGGCTTGGGCCGACCACAAGAGCTTTGTACGCAAGGACGGCGAGGACGAAGACAACGATGGTGGCAACTTCAAAGGTCGCAAGAGCAGCAACGAAACGCACCAGTCCAAGACCGACCCCGATGCACTGCTCTACCGTAAAGGCAAAACCGCCAGTGAGTTGCGCTACATGGGCCATACCCTGAGCGACAACCGCCACGGCCTGGTGGTCAGCGCGCTGGTGACAAGTGCTGACGGCCATGCAGAGCGCGAAGCCGCCAAGGTCATGGCCAACGACGCCCGGCAGGTGGTCGACGATGCGAACGTGGAAGTCACCGTGGGTACGGACAAGGGGTATGACGCGGCCGAGTTCATTGAGGCTTGCCTTGAGACGAGGGTCACGCCCCACGTGGCGCAAAACACCTCCGGGCGACGCTCGGCGGTTCCGGATGAGATCGCCTGCGGCGGGGGTTATGCCATCTCGCAGCAAAAGCGCAAGCTGATCGAACAAGGCATTGGCTGGGCCAAGACCGTGGGGCGCATGCGTCAGGTGATGGTGCGCGGACTGAAGAAAGTTGACCAGATGTTTGTGTTGAGCATGGCCGCGTACAACTTGGTTCGATGCGCTCGCTGGSACAAATCCGTCCGTAGTTGCAGTAATTGCGGTAATGAGGCCAGAAATGAGCACCAAATCATCGACAACGTCGATGAAGTGACGCGCAGCTTCCGGATTGTGAAAAATAGGGAGTACATCAGCGATACAGCGGGAAGTCTTGCCGCTTGTGCGGTAAGTACTTCAGCAGTCTGCTAGAGAATATGTCCATATGGACATTTATCAATCCGTTAAAGCCTTGCCAGTAAAGGCTCTGGCGGGTGTCCATATTCGGGAACTAACACGTCCCATCTCCGGATGACATTGGCACGGCGCGTTCCTCGCCCAGTTGGATGAGGGGGGAACTTCCTGCATTCCGGGGCGGCTACGATCGAATTGGTTGCATTCCTGATACATTGCTGGCCGTAATGTGGGGATGAGGCATATCGTGCGCACGACGTACCAGCAAATGTGATTCGCCGGCGTCATGCCAATTGCAGATTTCACGGGAGAGAACAAGGATGCAGCAAGACAACAACGCGTTTCAGCCGACGGCAGGCGAAGCACCCGCAGCGCCGGTGCCTGCTGGCCAGCCGCGCCCCCTGCAGTTCGAGTTCATCGGCTCGGGTTCCGAATATTTCCGTATCTGGATCGTCAATGCCTTGCTGAGCATCGTCACGCTGGGCATCTATTCGGCCTGGGCCAAGGTTCGGACGATGCAGTACTTCTACCGCAACACGCGGCTGGACGGCGCCAGCTTCGACTACCACGGCCGTGCCTCTGCCATCCTCAAGGGCCGCGCCATCGTGTTTGGCCTTGCCGTGGTCTTCCAGCTCAGCAGTCATGTTTCCCCCTTCCTGGCCGTGGCGCTGGGCCTGGCGCTGGCAGCGGTGTTCCCGCTGCTGCTGGTGCGCTCGCTGCGCTTTCGCATGGCCAATTCCGGCTACCGTGGCTTGCGCTTTGCCTTCACCGGCGGCGACGCCCTGGCTTACAAGGTCTTCCTGCTCTGGCCCGTGCTGAGCGTGTTCACGCTGTATGCGCTGGCGCCGCTGGCGCATCAGCGCTTCAAGCAGTACCAGCATGACAACACCCGCTTCGGCACGGCGCCCTTTGGTATTGACGCCACCGCGGGCGACTTCTATGGCGTCTATCTGCGCGCCTTTGGCATGATGCTGGCCGTGGTGGCGGTGACGTCGATTGCCGGCGCTTTGCTTGGCAACGCGATAGGCGTGGCGCATGGCGCGCCGTTCCTGGCCATTGGCATGGCCGTGATCGGCTTCTACGTGGCGCTGATGGCGGTCGGCCCGTTCTTCATGGCCCGCCTGCAGAACCTGGTGTGGAACCACACCACGCTGGCGCCGCACGCGTTTCGCAGCGAGGTCAAGGCGAGCCGGCTGTTCTTTATCTTCGCAACCAACATGATCGCCAATGTGCTGACGCTGGGGCTGTTCATGCCGTTCGCGCGGGTGCGTTCGATGCGCTACCGTATCGAGTGCATGACCATGCTCGCAGCCGGGCCGCTGGATGCCTTCGTGGCCGGCGAGACGCAGCAGGTCGGGGCGCTGGGCGATGCCGCGGTGGACTGGTACGACATCGACATCGCACTCTGAGCGCGCCGGGCACCTTGATACCCCCTGGCCGCCATGATCATTCTTACCACCCGGTTCACTCCGATCCCAGGACCCTGATGCAGGCTTCTGCCCAAGCACCGGCCGCCGCCGCGGTTGCGGCCACTTACTTCGACGGCCGCTCGTCGCGCGCCCATGCGTGCTTGCTATCGATCGAAGGGCGCGACGCGGTGTTGCGCGAAGCGGATGGCTCGGTGCTGCGCCGCGCGCCGCTGGCGGCGTTGCGCGTTTCCGAGCGGGTCAGGCGCGCGCCGCGCCTGGTGACGTTTGCCGACGGCGCCTTCTGCGAGGTCACGGACCACGCCGGCTTTGCCGCGCTGCTGGCGGCCAGCGGCCACCGGGAGGGCTGGGTGGTGAGGGCGCAGAACAGCTGGCGGCTGGCGGCGCTGTCCGTGCTGGGTCTGGCCGCGGTGCTGGTGGCGGGATATTTCGTGGTGTTGCCGTGGGGCGCCGGCGTGGTGGCGCGCAGCGTGCCGGCTGCGCTGGAGGCGCGGATTGGCGAAGCCACGCTGGGCAGCATCGACGGCGGCCTGCTCAAGCCCTCGGCCCTGCCGGTGGCGGAGCAGGAGCGCATTCGCGCCGGCTTCGCCGCGCTCAGGCGCCCGCCCGATCCGGACCACCAGTACCGCATCCTCTTTCGCCGGGGCGGCCAGCTCGGGGCCAATGCGTTGGCCTTGCCGGGCGGCACCATCGTGGTGACCGACGAACTCGTGAAGCTGGCCGGCCCGGGCGCCGGCCTGATGGGCGTGCTGGCTCACGAGGCGGGCCACGTGGCCCAGCGCCATGGCCTGCAGCAGGTGCTCCAGGCCTCGGCCGTGGGTGCGCTGGCGGCGTATTTCTTCGGCGATTATTCCAGTGTGCTGGCGGGGGTGCCCGCCGCCATCCTGACCCTGCGCTATTCACGCGAGCACGAGCGCGACGCGGATGCGTACGCGGTGGAGGTCATGCAGGAGAACCGGCTGCCCGTGTCGGCGTTCGCCGACGTGCTGCAAGCGCTGGAGTCCGCGCATGAGCAGCAGGCGGAGGACGAGGCCGCCAAGGCCGGGTCCGGAGGGCAGGGCGGCGCGTCGGCCGCCTCCGCCGAGCGGGAAACCAAGCGGGAGCGGCGCAGCCGCCGCGCCGCGGAGGATGCCGGCAACGACGACGATGGCGGCAGCTTCTTCTCCACCCATCCGTTGACGCGAGAACGGATCGAAGCGCTGCGCGCGGCGGGGCGCTAGTCCCCGGACGAAGCCGCCACCTGGCCTTGCAGCCAGCTGTGAAACTGCAGGATCGCCTTCTCGCGCGGATTGCCTTCGCGCCAGGTGACCCAGTAGTGCAGGCTGGACGGGATGCTAGTGGTGCCAAGCTGCACCAGTTCGCCGCTGGCGAGGTAATCGTGGGCCAGTTGCAGGCGGGCCGTGGCCACGCCAAGGCCCGCCACCGCCGATTGCAGCATCATGCCCGCGTCCTGGAAGATCGGCCCGCGCTCGGGTTCGGTGCCAGGCAGGCCGGCGCTTTCCAGCCAGTCGCGCCAGGGCCGCAGGGCGAAGCGCAGCATCGGCAGGCGCGGCAGGTCGGCCAGCGTGAAGCCGGGATAGCGCGCCAGCAGCGCCGGGCTGGCGACGGCGATCACATGGTCCTCGATCAGGTTGTGGCAGGCAAAGCCGGGCAGGTCCACGCGCTGGTGCCAGATGCCCACGTCCACCGAGTACGGATCGGGCGGCGTGATCTCGGCGTGTAGCCGCAGGTGCAGGTCGAGTCCCGGCTGCGCCGCATGCAGGCTCGGCAAGCGGCGGATCAGCCAGGCGTTGGCGAGATCGGCCATGACGCTGACCTCCAGCCGCACTACCTGCGGGGCGCCGCCATTGCTGGCCTCGCGCAGCCCGTCTTCCAGTTCGCCAAGCCCGTCGCGCACGCGCTGCGCCAGCCGCGCGCCCACATTGGTGGGCATCATCAGGTGGCCGGTGCGCTGGAACAGCTTGGTACCCAGGTTGTCTTCCAGCGCGCGGATATGATGGCTGATGGCGCTGTGGGTCAGCGCAAGCTCCTCCGCCGCGCGCGAGAAACTGCGGTGGCGCGCCGCTGACTCGAGCGCGCGCAAGGCCTGCAGCGCGGGCAGGTGAGGCAGGCGCTGGGCGCGGTGCGGCTCGGGCGGCGGGGCCAGTCCGGCGGGTTCGTCGTGCCCGGCGGGCTGGACCGGCAGGCCGGCCTGGGAGGCTTTTGGGTGTTTGGAGGTCATTGCCGTCAAATTCTACTCACAATTGCGGCGGGTATCTTTCGTTGGTGTTGCGCCGGGCGACTGGCGACAATGCAGACATGACTTCTGCTTCCTCATCCTCCTCTTCCGCCTCTTCCGCCTCTTCTGCCACCACGCGGGCTAGCGCTCCCCCGTTAGCCGCCGCACGCTGGCGCGTGCTGTGCATTTTTTCGCTCGGTTTCCTGGTTTCCTATATCTTCCGGGGCGTCAACCTGGGCTTCGCGCCCCACCTGACCCGCGAGATGGGCCTGGGTGCAGCCGATCTGGGCCTGCTGACCAGCTTCTATTTCCTGGGTTTCGCCTGTGCCCAGTTGCCGGCCGGGCTGCTGCTCGACCGTTTCGGCCCGCGCCGTACCGAGGCCGCGTTGCTGCTGGCTGCCGTGGCGGGTGCCTTGGTATTCGCCTCCGCGCCCAATATGGCGGCGCTGGCGGCAGGGCGCCTGATGATCGGGGTGGGCGTTTCGGTTTGCCTGGGCGCCGCCATCCAGGCCCTGTCGATCTGGTTCCCGCTGTCGCGCATGCCCTTGCTCAATGGCGTGGTGATGGCGATTGGCGGCCTCGGCGCCGTAGTGGTCGGCGCGCCGCTGGCTTGGCTGCTGTCCTGGACCGACTGGCGCACGGTCAGCTACGGCCTGGCCGCGCTGACGCTGGCCATGGCAGCGCTGCTGTGGTTCGGCGCCCCCGATACCAGCCGCGCCGGCAAGCAGCGCCTGGCGGATCAGTTGCGCGGCACCTGGCAGGTGTTCCGCAATGAGCGCTTCCTGCGCGTGGTGCCGCTGGCATTGCTTAACCAGGGGGTTTTCCTCGCGGTGCAGACCCTGTGGGTGGGGGCGTTCCTGCGTGACGTGGCCGGCTATTCGCCGGAGCAGAGCGCGCGCCTGGTGTCGGTCATCGGCTTTGCCATGATGGGCGGCTGCGTGTGTGCCGGTTGGGCCGCACGGCATCTGGAGCGCGCCGGCGTGAGCCTGTACACCTTCGCCGGCGCCGGCATGAGCGGGTTCATCGTGATCCAGTGCCTGATCATCGCCGGCGCGCCGCTGCCCCCGGCGCTGACATGGGCGGCCTACGGCGTATTCGGATCGAGCGGCATCCTAGCCTACGCCGTGCTGGCGCGCAGCTTTCCCGATGCACTGATCGGCCGCGCCACCACGGCGCTGACCTTGACCGTGTTCCTGGCGACGTTTGCCTGCCAGGTCGGGGTGGGGCTGGTGCTAGACCTGTGGCCGGCAACGGGCGGCCAATATCCCCGGCAGGCCCATCTCGCGGTATGGTGCGGCCTGGTGGCGCTGCAGGTGGCGGCGGCAATCTGGTATGCGACGGGCCGCAAGCGCGCGGCCGCCGGCCACGCGGCATCGGTGCAATGAGCTCTATATGGACGGACTCCCCGGCGCTGCGCGCTGGGCGGGATGCGCCGCGCGCTACAGCATGACCGGCCGGTCGTCGAGTTCGTTGGGATTGGGCCGGTCGCCCGCGGGGAAATGCACAGCCAGCAGCTGATGGATCTTCTCCACCGCCGCCAGCACAGGCCTGACCGACAGCTCCCGCGCCAGCCCGCTCGCCAGCTCGTCGCAGATCGCGCGCCAGGTATCCGGGCCCACACGGGCATCGATGCCGCGGTCGGCCAGAAGTTCGACCGCGTGATCGGCCAGGTTGATATACAGCAGCACGCCGGTATGGCCTTCGGTGTTCCACACCTCCAGCGCACCGAACAAGGCGCGTGCGCGCTCGCGCGGGCTGACGCCCGAGAAGGCTAGCCCCACGGGCAGGCTGGATTCGATTACCACCCGCACTTCGCCACGATGCTGCCGTTCGCCGGCGCGTACCGCCTGCTGCAACTGTTGCTGGGCTTCGGCGGGGAAGTGCTTGCTGGCGGCACCGGGGCGCGTGCCCAGGTGGCGCAGTGCGCGTTTGAAATGGGGCATATGCCGTTACCAGTTGCCGGAGGCGCCGCCTCCGTCGAAGCCACCACCGCCGCCGCCACCGAAGCCGCCACCACCACCACCGCCTCCGCCTCCGCCTCCGAATCCACCGCCGCCGCCACGTCCCCAGCCGCCGCCCCCGAGACCGCCAAGGGTGCCGCCCAGTCCGCCGGCCGCAGCATCCCAGCCGCGCCCGCGCGTCACGATGCGCGAGCCGCCCGAGCGCCGTGCCGCGGAGATAAAGAAGAACAGGATGATGGCAAGCGGGAACAGCACCGGCAGCCAGTCGGTCCACGAGCCGCTCTGGGCCGGCTTGCCACCGGCCTGCGGGCCCGGCAGGGCCTCCTTGTCGATGGTGGCCTGGATGGCCGATACGCCGGCCGCGATGCCGCCGTAGAAATCGTTCTGGCGGAAATGCGGCGCCATCACGTCTTGCAGGATGCGCTTGGACATCGCGTCGGTGAGCGAGCCCTGCACGCCGCGTCCCACCTCCAGGCGCATCTTGCGCARRCCGGGCGGRTTGTCCTTGGCGATCAGCAGGATCACSCCRTCGTCGATGCCTTTGCGCCCGGCGCGCCAGGCGTCGGCCACGCGGATGCTGTAGGCGTCGATCGGCTCGGGCTCGGTGGTCGGCACCATCAGCACGAAGATCTGGCTGCCGCGCTGYTGCTCGTACTCGGCCAGCACGTTYTCCAGCGCGCCGCGCTGGCTGGCGCTCAGCGTGCCGGTGAGGTCGGTGACCCGCTGCGTGAGCGGCGGCACCACCACGAAGCCGTCGCCGGCGGCCATGGCGGGCGGCGCCAGCAGCGCGCCCAGCCACAGCATCAGCGCCAGCATGGCGGCCGTCCAGCCACTGCGCTCAGGGAGATGCGGCATAGCCATCGGTCCGTATCAGAACTTCACCGCCGGCGGCGCTGAGATGGCTTTCTCGTTTTCCACCGAGAACGACGGCTTGACCGGGTACTTGAAGACCATCGCGGTCAGGTTGGTGGGGAAGCTGCGCGCCAGGATGTTGTAGTCGCGCACCGCGGCGATGTAGCGCTGGCGCGCCACCGTGATGCGGTTCTCCGTCCCTTCGAGCTGCGACTGCAGGTCGCGGAAGGAGGCATCGGCCTTGAGCTGCGGATAGTTTTCCGACACCGCGAGCAGGCGCGACAACGCGCCGCTCAGCTCGCCCTGGGCCTGCTGGAAGCGCTTGAACGCTTCAGGATCGTTGAGCGTCTCGGGCGAGACCTGGATGCTGGTAGCCGCGGCGCGGGCCTTGGTGACCGCCTCGAGCGTCTCGCGCTCATGCGTGGCGTAGCCCTTGACGGTGTTGACCAGGTTGGGGATCAGGTCGGCGCGGCGCTGGTACTGGTTGATCACCTCGCCCCAGGCCGCCTTGACGGCCTCGTCCTTGGTCTGGAAGTCGTTGTAGCCGCAGGCGGACAACAGGCTCGCGCACAAGGCCAGCATGAGCCAGCGCAAGACGGACTGCCCGGAGGACAGGGACAGGGGAAGGGATGCGCGCATCGAGGACTCCGGAATTCGTGGAATTACCAGTGTAGCGCAGGGGCCGGCTGGGCAATCAAAATGACTTGGGGGTGGCTTGACGGCGGCATGGCCAGACGGGTAGATTGTCGTCTCTGCCGTGGTTGCGACGGCGGTGTCCGCCGGGCGCCGTGCCGCATCACCATCCAGCCCGAACCTGCAATGCGCGCCTTTTCGATGATTTCCGCTCCTGCTTCCGCTGCCTCGCAGCGGCAGGTGCCGGCGCGCGCCAAAGCCAAAAAACAGCCGCTCGTCTGACCGGGGCGCTGTTCCGTCAGATGAGCGACGGAACGGCACCTGCGCACAGGCGTACAGGGGGCGAGGCCAGGTTCATGCTTTCCCACTGCCCACGCGGGCTCATCTGCCACCCGGCGCACTTCTGCACGGTTTTATTGACCGGTCGCACAGGAGTGATCCGATGCAAGCAGTTCAACAAGCACAGCAGCAAGCACAACAAGTATTTTCTGGAATCTGGCTGCCGCTGGTGACGCCGTTTGCCGGCGGCGCCGTCGATCATGGCGCGCTGGCCCGGCTAGTGGCGCGCTATGCCGGTAGCGGCATCGCTGGCTTCGTGGTGTGTGGCAGCACCGGAGAGGCGGCTGCCCTCGACGAAGCGGAGCAACTGGCCGTGCTCGACACCGTGCTGTCCGGCGCCGGCGCCTTGCCGGTGATCATGGGCGTGGCGGGCAGCCAGTTGAAGCAGGTGCAGGTGCGCGTGCGCCGCCTTGCCGAGCGGCCGCTGGCCGGGCTGCTCGCGCCCGCGCCTTACTACGTCCGCCCGTCGCAGGCGGGCCTGCTGGACTATTTCCATGCGCTGGCCGACAGCGCCGCCGCGCCGCTGGTGCTGTACGACATTCCCTACCGGACCGGCGTGAAGCTGGAGACGGAAACCATCCTGGCGCTGGCCACCCATCCGAATATCCGTGCCATCAAGGACTGCGGCGGGGACTACCACGGCACGCAGTCCGTGATTGCGGACGGACGCCTCGCCGTGCTGGCGGGCGAGGATCACCAGGTGCTGGGTACGCTGTGCCTGGGCGGCACGGGCGCGATCATCGCGTCGGCCCACCTATATCCGGAACTGTTCGCGGCGCTGGCCAGGGCAGTGGCCGGGCAGCGGCTGGACCCGGCGCGCCGGATCTTCCATGCCTTGATGCCGATGATCCGCCTGCTGTTCACGGAGCCCAATCCGGGTCCGCTCAAGGCCATGCTGACGCGGGAGGGATGGCTGCGCGATGAGTTGCGCGCGCCGATGACCCCCGCCAGCGCAGGGCTGCAGGCGGCACTGGCGCAGGCCTGCGAGCAGATCGGGGCGGCTGCGCCCGATCTGCTCGGCTGAGCCGCGCCCAGCCCCAGGGCGGGGCGGTCGCGGCCGGCGAACCCTCAGGCCGCGAAGGCCTTGCGGGCGGCGTCGATGGTGGCGGCCAGGATGGCGTCGTCGTGCTGCGCCGAGACGAAGCCCGCCTCGTAGGCGGACGGCGCCAGGTAGACGCCTGTATCCAGCATGGCGTGGAAGAAGCGGTTGAAGCGGGCCGTATCGCACTGCGTGACTTCGGCGAAGCTGCCCGGCACGCCCTCGCGGAAGTACAGGCCGAACATGCCGCCGATGGCGTCCGCGGCGAACGGCACGCCGGCTTCGCGGGCAGCCGCGGCCAGTCCGTCGGCCAGCTTGCGGGTTTGCGCGGCGAGCCGGTCATGGAAGCCCGGCGCCTGGATCAGCTTGAGCGTGGTCAGCCCGGCCGCCACCGCCAGCGGGTTGCCCGATAGCGTGCCGGCCTGGTACACGCCGCCCAGCGGCGCCAGGCAGGCCATGATGTCGCGCCGGCCGCCAAAGGCCGCCGCCGGCATGCCGCCGCCGATCACCTTGCCCAGGCAGGTCATGTCCGGCGTGATGCCGTAGTGCGCCTGCGCGCCGCCCAGCGCCACGCGGAAGCCGGTCATCACCTCGTCGAAGATCAGCACCGCGCCGTACTTGGTGCACAGCGAGCGCATCGCTTGCAGGAAGGCATCGCTGGCGCGCACCAGGTTCATATTGCCGGCCACCGGCTCCACGATCACCGCGGCGATCTCGTCGGCATGCTTGATAAAGGCTTGCTCCAGCTGCTCGACGTTGTTGTATTCCAGCACCATGGTGTGCTTGGTCACGTCGGCGGGCACGCCGGCCGAGGAGGGCGCGTTCTTGGTGGTGTCGGCAAAGGTCAGCAGGCCGGACCCCGYCTTGACCAGCAGGCTGTCGGCGTGGCCGTGGTAGCAGCCCTCGAACTTGACGATCAGGTCGCGCTTGGCAAAGCCGCGCGCCAGGCGCAGCGCGCTCATGGTGGCCTCGGTGCCGGAGGAAACCAGCCGCACCTGCTCGATCGACGGCACCAGCTTGCAGATTTCCTCGGCCATCTCGATTTCGGCTTCGGTCGGCGCCCCAAAGGAGAAGCTGAGACCAGCGGTCTCCTGCACCGCGCGCACCACCTCGGGGTGGGCGTGGCCGACGATCATCGGGCCCCAGGAGCCGATATAGTCGATGTAGCGCTGGCCATCGGCGTCCCACATGTAAGCGCCTTCGGCGCGCGTGATGAAGCGGGGGGTGCCGCCCACCGAGCGAAAGGCGCGCACGGGCGAATTGACGCCGCCCGGAATGGTTTGCTGTGCGCGGTCGAAGAGCTGCTGGTTACGAGACATGGCTTTGCGTGAAATCAAAAGCGGGAGAAACGCGTTCTATCAGGCAGCAAGTTACGTGGAAAATGCCGGCAAAAGAGTCGAAATGCGAGGCATTTGCCGGGTAACGTGCGCGAACACGGCGTATTTGGCCCGAATCGTACTTGCCCTGCTGGCGCCGGCGGCGCCGATTCGGTACCATCTGGCCCTGAATTTTAATGGAGAGTGACTGTACCGTTATGGAATACAAGACCTGGATGTGCCTGATCTGCGGGTGGATTTACGACGAGGCCACCGGCGCGCCCGAAGACGGCATTGCCCCCGGCACCAAATGGGAAGACGTGCCCATCAACTGGACCTGCCCGGAATGTGGCGCGCGCAAGGAAGATTTCGAGATGGTGGCCCTGTAAAGCTGCCGCATCGTACCGCGCAAGCCGTTCGTCGCCCGCCAGGTCAGGCCGGCCGGCGTGATTTGGCAATGCGGGGGCATGACGCGGCCGTGACGAACGCCGCCGGCCCGCCGTAGCGCGTCGCGTCAATGCGACAGATCGGGCGGGGCTGCCCCGGTTTCCGGATTGACGGCCCCACGGCGACTTGTCACACTCTGTTTCAAATTTGAAAATCCATCCCTTAGGGGGGTGGACCTTGGCAGGCGCGGGTACCACGCGCCGCCGTTTGCCGCGTACCGGGTCACCGGTCCGGCGCGTTTTCGGGAATCAAATCGTTTTTGTTTCGGGGGTCCGTCGGGGCAGGCAGCTGCGCCGCGCGGAAGTTCTCAAGTGAATGCCGGCGCTTTCCCCCTGGGAAGCACGCTGGTCGCGGGAACGAGATGCGGGTCGCTCAACTACAAGAAAGCATTCGGGTCAACGCCGAGGTCAGCGGCGCGGTCGAAACTGGCGTCAGCGCCAGCGGCGTTGCTGCGCCTGCGCCGGCGCGCCGCAAGGTGCTCGTCATCGACGATTCCAGCACCATCCGCCGCACCGCCGAGATCTTCCTGTCCCAGGCAGGCTGCCAGGTGCTGCTCGCCGAAGACGGCTTCGAGGCACTCGCCAAGGTCGGCGACATGCATCCGGACCTGATCTTCTGCGACATCCTGATGCCGCGCCTGGATGGCTACCAGACCTGCGCCCTGATCAAGAAAAGCCCCCGATTCCATGCCATCCCGGTGATCATGCTGTCCTCCCGCGACGGCGTGTTCGACCGCTCGCGCGGCCGCCTGGTCGGCGCGCAAGACCATCTCGCCAAGCCGTTTACCCGCGAGTCGCTGCTGCTGGCGGTCGATGCCTGCGTGCCGCGCGCCGCCGCCGTGGCCAGCCCCTTGCCGGCTTGAGCGCATATCAAGGCGCATATCAAGGAATATTCATGACTATCAGCAAAATCCTTATCGTTGACGACTCCCCGACCGAAGCCCTGTTCATGTCCGACCTGCTCGGCAAGAAGGGTTTCAAGGTGTCGGTGGCCGGCAATAGCGACCAGGCCTTCGCCCGGCTCGAGAAGGAAGCCTTCGACCTGATCCTGATGGACGTGGTGATGCCTGGCCAGAACGGCTACCAGGCGACCCGCGCGATCAAGCGCGACGACCGCTTCAAGGACATTCCCGTGATCATGTGCACCAGCAAGGGCCTGGACACCGACCGCATCTGGGGCATGCGCCAGGGCGCGGCAGACTACATCGTCAAGCCGGTCGACGGCGAAGAACTGCTCACCAAGATCGCCGCGCTGACCCACTGAGCCAGGCGCCGATCCTGCACCCGCTCCCTCCCTACGCCTATCATCCGGACCTCGACCATGAACGCGCCGCGCCAGGACCTCCGTGCCCGCCAGACCCGGCTGCAGGACTACCAGGCCATGCTGGCCCGCCGCCTGCGCGAGGCGCGCAACCTGCCGGCGGTGGACAGCTACCTGGGTTTGCAGGTAGGCCAGCGGCACTGGCTGCTGCCGTTGCCGCAGACGGGCGAGGTGCTGGAGATGCGCCAGCCCAGCCGCGTGCCGCTGACGCAGTCCTGGTACACGGGACTGGTGAATGCACGCGGCAGCCTGCTGGGCGTGATCGATTTCGGCCTGTTCTGCGGCGAGGGAGCCACCGCGCTGCAGCCGGGCAGCAAGATCGTGGTGCTGTCGCGCCAGGTGGAGCGCGCTTGCGGCATTCTTGCCACGCGCGTGATCGGGCTGCGTCATGCAGGCGACCTGTCCTTGCCGGCGGAGTCCGCGGACCGGGCGCCGGCTCGGCAGGAGGCGGCGCCGGAATGGGAGGGCGCCCGTTTTGCCGACCGCGACGGGCGTGACTGGCAGGTGCTCGACGTGCGCAGGTTGCTGGCGTCTCCGGCCTTCCTGCAGGTGGGCCGGCAGGCCGCCTGAGCGTCGCGCGGGCMTGCCCGCTGCAACAAATCAAAATCGAAAAATAACGGACAGAGGGTGCTATGGGCTTCAAGATGTTCAACCTGGGTCGCCAGGCACAGGTGGTCAGTGCCGCCGAATCGGCGGTGAATGCCGCCGCCGCGCCTGGCACGCGTAGCACCCCGGCCCGGCGGTTCTCGGACAGGCTTTCCCGCCTCCCGTTTGCCAGCCAGCAACGCGCGCTGACCGCGGGCGTGGTGCTGTCGCTGACCGCCCTGCTGGCCTCGGTGTATTTCGACAACCGCGAAGCCAACAACGGCGCCGCGCAGATCGAGATCGCGGGCGACATGCTGATGCACTCCCAGCGCCTGGCCAAGGCGGTGCCGGTGGCCCTGCTGGGCAATGCGCAGGCCTTCACGCAGCTGCGCCAGTCCAAGAGCGAACTCGCCGGCGACTTGCAGGCGCTGCAAAACGGCAGCGACGCCAAGCACGTGCGTGCCACCGGCGGGGCGGCCGCGCCGTTGCTGGAAAAGGCCATGGAGTCCTGGCAGCGCACCGAGAAGAGCGCTGGCGACGTACTGGCCCAGCAGCCAACCCTGACCACCATCGGCCAGACCCTGCAGATCTTCAACGCTTCCAACCCGGAACTGCTGGAAAGCGCCGAGCAGGTGGCGGCGATCAAGCTGCAGAGCGGCGCCAACGCGCGCGAGGTGGCTGCCTCCGCGCAGCTGGTGATGCTGACGCAGCGCCTGGGCAAGAACCTCAACGAGTTCCTGGCGGGCGAAGGCGTCAATCCGGAAACCGCGTTCCTGCTGGGCAAGGACACCAATACCTTCCGCGAAACCCTGGACGGGCTGATGAACGGCAGCGAAGCGCTGCGCTTGTCCGCCGCCGGCGATGCAGAGACCCGCGGCTACCTGCAGCTGCTGTCGCAGCGGTTCGACGCGGTGCAGAAGACCACCCAGACCATTCTGCAGAACCTGCCCGGCCTGATCGCCGCCAAGCGCGCCCAGCAGCAGATCTTCAATGACAACGAGGCGCTGCGCGGCGAACTGTCCGCGCTGCAGGCAGCCTATGCCGAAGGCGCGCGCGTGCGCCCGCTGACGCTGGGCGCCACCGTCGTCTCGGCCTTGCTCACGCTGCTGTTCCTGGCTGGCCTGGCCGCGCTGTACCTGCGCGACTCCCGCGCCCGTACCCTCGAAGCGGAGGCCCGCGAACGCGAGGCGGAAGCCCGCCGCCTGGACGAAAAGCGCAACAACGACGCTACCCAGAAGGCCATTCTGCAGCTGATGAACGAACTGCAGGACATCGCCGACGGGGACCTGACCAAGCAGGCCACCGTGACCGAGGACATCACCGGCGCCATCGCCGACTCGGTGAACTACACGGTGGAGGAACTGCGCGAACTGGTGGGCCGCGTGCAGCAGACCGCCGGCGAGGTGACGCAGGCATCGAGCCAGGTGCAGGACACCTCGACCGAGCTGGTCGCGGCGTCGGAAGAGCAATCGCGCCAGATCCGCCAGACCGGCGAATCGGTGGTGGAGATGGCGGATCGCATCACGCAGGTGTCGCGCGGCGCGGCGGAATCCGCCAACGTGGCGCGCGCCTCGCTGGCCGCGGCCGAGCAGGGCCAGCACGCGGTGCAGAACGCCATCGTCGGCATGAACGACATCCGCGAGCAGATCCAGGACACCTCCAAACGCATCAAGCGCCTGGGCGAATCGTCGCAGGAGATCGGCGAAATCGTCGAACTGATTTCCGACATTACCGAGCAGACCAACGTGCTGGCGCTCAACGCCGCCATTCAGGCCGCATCGGCTGGCGAAGCCGGGCGCGGCTTCTCGGTGGTGGCCGAGGAAGTGCAGCGCCTGGCCGAGCGCTCCGGCGAGGCAACCAAGCAGATCGGCGCGCTGATCCGCACCATCCAGACCGATACGCAGGATGCGGTGCACGCCATGGAGCGCAGCACGCAAGGCGTGGTGGAAGGGGCCAAGCTGTCCGACAATGCCGGCGCCGCGCTGGTGGAGATCGGCCGCGTGTCGCGCCAGCTCGCCGAGCTGATCGAGCAGATTTCGCAGACCACCTCGCACGAGGCGGGGCTCGCCACCGCGGTGGCTCGCAATATCGAAGGCATCTTGCATGTGACCGAGCAGACTTCCTCGGGCACGCGGCAGACCGCACTGTCGGTGCGCCAGCTGACTCTGCTGACCGAAGAGCTGCGCAACTCCGTGCTGCGATTCAAGATCGCCTGACGGGTTACGCAAGGGCCGCGCGAGCGGGCCACGGGCCGGCGCCACCGCATTGGACGCATTGGAAGCAGTCATGTCATTGAATTTCCCTGTCTCGCGCGAGGCCGCCGGCTCCGATCCGGCCGTGCAGGATCCACTGGCGCCGATGCCCTTTGCGGCACGGGACCTGTCCGTCGCTCCGCCCGCCGCCCCGGTAGCGCGCGACCTTTCCGTGCTGGCCTGGCTGGCGCCGAGCCTGCGCGCCGCGCTGGACGATGCCGCGGCCGAACTGGGTCATTACGTCGATGAAGTGCAGCAGGCGCCCGAAGCGCTGGGCGCGCGGGACACCACCTCGCTGCGCCTGGCGGGGCAGCATCTGCACCAGGCCGCGGGCGCCGTGCATATCGTTGGCCTGCGCGGTGTCGATCCGTATTGCCAGGCGTTGCGCCGGCTGCTGGAAGGCATCGACGGCGGGGCAGTCGCCGCCGACGCCCAGACCTTGGCCGCCTTCCGCCTTGGCGTGCAGGCGCTGGCCGAGTACGTCGATGACCTGATGGTCGGCGACGATGAAGATCCGGTGCGGCTGTTTTGCTCCTATGCCGACGTGCTGGGCCGGCTCGGCGAGGACCGCGTGCACCCTGCCGACCTGTGGGTCGACGAACTGCAGATGCTGCCCGGCATCCTGCTGCCGACGCGCATGGCCTCCACCGTGACGCGCGCGCGCCAGCGTTTCGAGGGCGCCTTGMTCAAGGCGCTGCGCCTGCCGGTGCCATGCTCCGAACCCAGCCTGTTGCGCGAAGCGTATCTGCCGCTGGAATCCGCGCTGGAAGACGTGCGCGCGAGCGAACAGGAGCTGCGCCGCGCCACCGATCACCCGGACCGCGGCGTGTGGCACGTGCTGGCGCTGGTGTTTGGCGCGCTGGCCCACGGCCTGCTGCCGTCGGACCTGCTGGCCAAGCGGCTGGCGGGGCGTGCGCACCTGCTGCTGCGCCAGTACCTGCAGGGCCAGGTGCGGGTGCCCCAGGCGCTGCTCAACGATGCCGTGTATTTGCTGGTCACCACGAGCAGGATGCCGGCCGCCAGCGAGCCGGAGAGCGCGGCCGTGCTGGTGCTGCGCTCTGCCATCCGCGAGTGCATGCAAGCCTTCCGCATCGACGCGGCGCATGCGTCGGCGCATGCCGATTTCCGCGTGCGCTACTACGGCTGGCTCGACCCGATCGATACGCACAACCTGCAGCAGGCGGCCGCCGCGCTCGAACGGGCGGCGGGCGCCGGCGCGGAATACATTGAATGGCAAAACGCGCTGGCGGTGCTGGCCGAAGCCGCGCAGCCGCTGGCCCAGCCGGCGTTGCAGCGCTGCCTGGATGCCGCCGCGCACCCTGCGCTGCAGGTCCGTTCCGGCGATGACAATCTTGGCGGCATCGGCGCCATCGCGCTGTTCCTGGGGCGTGCGCTTGCCTTGCCGTGGCGTGTGCATGGCAGCACCGGCCATGCCGCGGCGGCTGAATTCGCGCACCGTTGCGATGAACTGGCCTCGCATCTCGGCGAGCGCCAGCGCGGCGACCAGGCGACGCCGCCCCCGCGCTGGCTCGCACAGATGGTGGACCAGGCGCGCGCGCAACGCTTGCGCGAGGCCGCGGTCGCGCAGTTGCGCGGCCATCTCGACAGCGGCGAATCGTGGCTCGATGCCTATGACCGCGACGCCGCCCGCGCCGAGGCCGGCGCACACCTGCGCGATGCCGAGCGCGCGTTCGTGGCGCTGGCCGGCACGCTGGAGCAATTGCGCGACGCCGGCGCGCTGCCCGACGCGCTGCGCGCCGACGCGCAGGCGGTAGCGATGGCATTGGAGCGCGTGATGCCAGCCCTGGAGTGGCTCGCTGGCGCCCGCGCCACGCAAGTCCCGGGCGATGCCGCTACCGGTGCGGGCAACGAGGCCCACGCCGCGAGCGAGCGCGCCGCCCGGCTTGCCGCGATCGCCGGCGAACTCGGCGCCGTGCATGCCTTTATCGATGCGCTGGCCTTTGGCCGGAGCCCGGCGGCGGAGGTGCGGGACGAGGCCGCCAAGGCTGACGGCCAGGCCGTGCAAAGCGGCGCCGTCTCCCACGCGGCCCTGCTTGCCAGGGCGCGCGCGGCTGCCAGCGATGCCGTGCGCCACCCGGCCGCCGCCGACGCGCCCGAGGTGAAGACGCTGCGCGCGGCGCTGCAGGCCATGAATGAACAGGCCGCCATCGACGATGCTGCCGCTTTGCGCCGCCAGGCCATCGAAGCCACCACCCAGCTCAATGCCTGGCTGGCCGGTTCCCACGGCGCGGCGGAGCGGCTGGTGGTGGCGCTGGCCGATGCGCTGCCGGCCGGTGCACCGGGCGCACCCGCGATGCCGGCTGCGGCCGGGGATGCGCAGAAGAGCGAGAAGCCCGAGAAGGCAGATGCGGCCGGCATCGATGCCGAACTGCTCGACATTTTCCTCAGCGAATCCGTCGAGGTGCTGGGCGAGGTCGCCAGCGATCTCGACGGCGGTCTGCCGGCGCTGCAGGATGCCGATACCATCAGCCGCCTGCGGCGCGCCTTCCATACGCTGAAGGGTTCCAGCCGGATGGTSGGCCTGMACCGCTAYGGCGAGGYSGCSTGGGCYATCGARCAGGTGATGAAYCTGTGGATTGCCGAGGCACGCGCCCCCGCGCAGGCCCTGCTGGACCTGTTGTTGCGCGCCCACCAGGAGCTTGCCGGCTGGGCCCAGGCGCTGCGCGGCGATGCCGAGGCGGTGCACGATGCCGCCGGCCTGCTGGCCGTGGCACAGTCCGTGCGCGCGGGCGAACAGCCGGAGCCGGCATCGGGCCATGACCTTGTGGCGCCACAGTCCCTGGATGCGCAGAGCGGGCAGGTGCAGCAAGGGCAGGCAGAACCGGAACCGGAAACGGAGCCGGAACAGGAGGCACAGGCCGGTCTTCCGGCGGCCGGAGCCGGCGACGATGCCAGCGCCGGGGCGGACGCCAAAGTCATTCCCTTCCGTTTCGCCAGCACGCCCGCGGAGGAAAACGATCACTACAAGCTGATCGGCCCGGTGCGTATCAGCCTGCCGCTGTACAACGTCTACCTGCAGGAAGCCGACGACCTGATCCGCCAGTTCGCCACCGATGTTTCCGAGTGGCGCCACGAAGGCCGGCCCTGCCCGAGCGAGCTGGCATTGCGCGTGGCGCACACGTTGCAAGGCAGCGCGTCCACGGTCGGACTGGAGCCGGTGCGCGCGATTGCCGAGGTGCTGGAGCGCCTGATGCTGCAACTCGGCGCGCACCCGGTGGCGATGCACCCTGGCGACTTCCGCCTGCTGGAGCAGGCGGTCGAGCGCGTGCGCGGCATGTTGCACCAGTTTGCCGCCGGCATCTGGCCGGCCGCCGACGAAGCGCTCTGCCGYAGTCTCGCCGAGTTGGGCGAGCGTGCCATGGTGCGGCCGCGGCTGGCGATGCCGGCGGCGCCGGAGTTGCCGCCCGAGGCGGAGGACGCGCCGGTTGCGCTGTTGTTCGGCAAGCTGGCGCCCGCGGCCAATGCCGGCGCGCTGTACGATGCCGCCATCACGGTATTGGATACGGCGGGTGTGGATGCCGGTCATGCCGATGCGGCCAACACGGGCGAAGCTTCCTTCTTCGCGCATGCCGACACCGGCAGGATCCCGCCGGCGCCCGGCGCCGCGGATGTGCATGAAATCGCGGGCGCTGCGCACCCGCTGGCCGATGAAATGGCTGCGGAAGAATCCCTCGATCCGGCGCTCGTCGAGATTTTCCTGGAAGAGGCGCACGGCAGCCTCCCCGAACTGGGCAAGCTGCTGCGCGGCTGGGAGACGGCGTCCGGCGATGGCCGGCACGCCAGCCACGCTGGCCTGATCCTGCGCGCCTTGCATACGCTCAAGGGCAGTGCGCGCATGGCCGGCGCGATGGCGC
>NZ_JBFTLX010000109.1:0-21575 GCF_056396665.1 Cupriavidus sp. 05T313
AGATTGTTGCCCAGATAGGGTTTTGATCCTGTGATGCCAAATCTAGTGAGCCCTTTCGGACACCAGCGGGCGCCATTAATTGAGCTGGTACTACGAAACTGCGTCTGAATACCTCTACTCCACAGTACCGTCCCGACCGGGACCGTTGGATCGAAAGCGATTGTCGACGGCGGTGCCATAAGCGTCGTGTAAGGACACGCTAGTTGGGCTTGCGCTATTGAAGGTATTGCATTCAACACAATGGCTATGCTAAAAAATGCAAAAATCCGGATCAGCTTTTTCATCATTCCAGCAAATAGGTAGGGTGCATGCACCGTGCGGCAGAGGCTTCACCGCCGGGATCTCGGTCTTTGCCGCCGGTTAGCTGTGGAGGTGGCCGGGCACGATTTTGCGCGGCCCTTCGGGACAAGAGGCAGGCACGCGCTTGAAAGGCCGCTTGGCTGCGGCCTTGACGCGACGCGATGGTTTCGTAGCTGACAACCACGCCGCGCTCTAGCAGCATCGCTTCGATATCGCGCAGGCTCGACGGAAAGCGGAAATGCCAACGCACTGCGCAACGGATAACCGCCGCGGGGAAGGGGCGACCGTGACAGAGCGATTTGGCTTTCTTCATCGCACCATCCTACTGGACCGCCTCGGTAACGTGGCTGTGCCCCCTCCTTTTTTGGATATTGCCCCCCCTTAAAAGGACCTGTTTGGCGATACCCCGCCAATGGCGGGCCAGGCGGCGATGCGTGCGGTCGGAATGATCTCGAAAGCACGCGTGAACGTGGGAGCCGGATGCGCGGCCTCTCCGCTATTGCGTCATCAACACCTCAACGTGACAGCGCCGCCGCCGTGCGCTTCGGCGCGGCGCCCGGCATGCTGGCCGGCCTTGCGCCGTCGTTCTTCCTCCTTCCCGGAAAGTTGTACCAGCGGACCCGCTTGTACTATAATGCGAACAATTCTCATTTAAGCCAATCGATGTTTGGCCGCGCCAGACCCGTCATCATCAGGAATGCAGCATGGCTGCCGCCGAATCCGCTCTCCAGCAGCACGTCAACACCCTCTACAGCGAGCACAACCGCTGGCTCCAGGGATGGCTGCGCCGCAAGCTGGGCAACGCCTGCGATGCGGCCGACCTGGCGCAGGACGTATTTCTCCGCCTGCTCCACCGGCAGCCCGCCGATATCCGGGAGCCGCGCACCTACCTGAGCACGATCGCGCGCGGGCTGGTCATCGAGCACTGGCGGCGCCGGGAGCTGGAGCTGGCCTGGCTGGAGACGCTGGCGCAGTTGCCGCCGGCCCACGCGCCGTCGCCCGAGAGCCGGATGGTCTTCCTGGAAACCCTGATCGCCATCGACCGCGTCCTGGATGCGCTCAAGCCGCAGGTGCGCGCGGCATTCCTGTGGGCCCAGCTGGAAGGGCTGACGTGCCGGCAGATCGCGGAGCGCCTCGGGGTGTCGCTGGCGACCGCCGAACGCCATGTCGCGGCGGCGCTGCGGCATTGCTACGCCTTACGCTTCGGTGACTGATCCCGCCAGCCCGGCGGGGAAATCGCCCGCGCCCGACCCCCCGATTCCCGCTCGCATCGTCGACCAGGCCATCACCTGGACGATCCAGCTCGACTTCGGCGAGCCCACCGCCAGCACGCGCGAGGCGTTTGCGCAGTGGCTCGCCGCGGACCCGCTGCACGCGCTTGCCTGGCAACGGGTGCAGGCGCTGCGGGACGATTTCTCCGGCATGCCGCCGGCGCTTGCCCTGGATACGCTGCAAAACGCCGGCGCGCGGCGCGGCGCCAGCGGGCTGAGGCGCCGGCAGGCGCTGAAGGTGCTGGCGCTGGCCGGTATCTCGGTGGTGGCCGTGCAGGGCGTGCGCGAACTGGCGCCATGGCAGCGCCTGCTTGCCGATGCGAGCACCGCGACCGGCGAACAGCGCACCGTGCGGCTGGACGATGGCAGCACCATCGTGCTCAACACCGATACCGCCATCAGTACCGGGCTGGGCGGCGAGCGCCGCCTGATCACATTGCGGCGCGGCGAGATCCTGGTCACCACGGGACATGACGATCGCTTTGCCGCCGCCAGCGGGGCGGCGCGGCCGTTCTGGGTGCAAACGCCGTTCGGCAGCCTGCGCGCGCTGGGCACCCGCTTCGTGGTCCGCATCGGGGACGGGCGCGCCCGGGTCAGCGTGCAGGAGGGCGCCGTCGCCTTGTATCCGTCGACGGGGGGAACCGGGGACGTGGCCCAGGCGGGTACGAGCTGGTGGCTGGCCAGTGGCGGCAGTGCGCCGGCACCGGCGCAGACCTTCGAGGCGGACGGCTGGGCCAGTGGCGTCATCGCCGGCAAGGACATGCGCCTGGCCGACGTGCTGGCCGAGCTTGCGCGTTATCGCATGGGCCGCATCGTCTGCGATCCGCGCGTGGCGGACCTGCGCATCTCCGGGGCCTATCACCTGCGCGACACCGATCAGACGCTGCGTTTCCTGGCGCAGTCGCAGCCGGTTGCCGTCGTCTACCGCACGCGCTTCTGGGTCACGGTGGGGYCCGCCGCAGGCAGCTAAGCGCCATGCCAGCCATGCAAGAAAAAGAATTCAGGAAAATTTGAGGGGATTTTGATTCTCGACCGGCCTACTGCGTAGGAACTTCAAACACCACGCTGCCGGAGAAGAGAATCAGATGTCTGCAACACGCCATGCCACTGCCACTGCCACCGTCATTGCCACAGCGCGCCCACCCCGGCTCAAGCCGTTCGCGGTCGCGCTGCACCACGCCTTCGTCTGCCTTGCGTTGGGCGCGAGCATGGCGCCGCTCGCAGTGAGGGCGCAATCGCAGGCTGCGGCCCAGGACACCACGGCCACGCTGCCGGCGGTGACCGTCACCGCCGCCACCGAAGCGCCGGGCGAGCTGCCGCCGGCCTATGCGGGCGGCCAGGTGGCGCGCGGCGGCCGCCTCGGGCTGCTGGGCAACAAAGGCGTGATGGACACGCCGTTCGCCGTCACCAACTACACCGCCCAGCGGATCGAGGACCAGCAGGCCGTCACGCTGGCCGAGGTACTGAACAGCGATCCTTCCGTCCGCTTTACCGGCCAGGTCGGCGGCGTGACCGACTCCTTCTTTATCCGCGGCTTTCCGATCAACGAGGGCAACCTGTCCGAGATCGCGTTCGACGGCGTCTATGGCGTTTCGCCGAACTACCACCTGTTCACCGAGTACCTGGAGCGGGTCGAGGTGCTGAAGGGGCCAGCCGCCTTGCTGTACGGCATGTCGCCCAACAGCGGCGTGGGCGGCGTGGTCAACGTCGTGCCCAAGCGGGCGCTGGCGCAGGACCTGACGCGCTTTACCCTCGACTACGCCTCCGATGCGCAGGTGGGCGGCGCGGTCGACCTGAGCCGCCGCTTCGGCAGCGAGCGGGAGTGGGGCATCCGTTTCAACGGCCTGCACCGCCAGGGACCGACCGCGCTCGACAACCAGAAGTCGCGCGCCGAAGTGGCGGCGTTGTCCCTGGACTATCACGGCGATCGCCTGCGCGCGTCGCTCGACGTGATCGAGCAATACCAGTGGGTCGATGCGCCGACGCGTCCCTTCCTGGTCGCGGCCGGCTTGCAGGTGCCATCCGCGCCGGACGGCCGGCGCAATGTCAGCCAGCCCTGGGGCTGGTGGAAGTCCAACGATGTCTCGACGCTGCTGCACGCGGAATACGATGTCACCGACAATGTGACCGTATTCGCCGATGCCGGCGGTACCCGCTCCGATGTGGCGCGCCTGTCCGACCAGACGCCGACCATTCTGAATCCGGCTGGCGCCACCTCGTCGGCCGTGCAGAACTGGAAGTTCCAGGTCAACCGGTCGAGCTTCGATACCGGCGTCAGGAGCAGGTTCGAGACCGGCCCCGTCAGGCACGCACTGGCGCTGCAGGCGAACCTGTATATGGACCGTATCGCCAATGCCAATGTCTCCGGCATGCCCGTCACGTCGAACATCTACGCGCCGATCGACCGCCCGGCGCAGGACATCGCCTCGCCGCAGCGGGTGCCCAAGGTCTCCGACTCCACGCTGTCGGGCCTGTCGCTGGCCGACACCCTGAGCGTGCTCGACGACCGCGTGCAGTTGACCCTTGGCTTGCGCTACCAGCAGGTCAGGTCGAACAACTACGCCGCCACCGGCGCAAAGACGTCCGCATACGACGAGAGCGCCGTCACGCCGCTGGCCGGCATCGTCTACAAGCCCTGGCAAAACGTGTCGCTGTATGCGAACTACGTSGARGGGCTGAGCAAGGGCGACATCGCACCGGCCACGGCGTCGAACGCGGGGCAGGTCTTCGCGCCGTACAAGACCAAGCAGCAGGAGGTCGGCGTCAAGTACGACTCGGGCAAGGTGATGGCGACGCTGGCGGCGTTCCGCATGACCAAGCCGAGCGGCCAGCTGTTCGGCACGGTCTACGCCATCGATAGCGAGCAACGCAACCAGGGGCTGGAGCTGACGCTGTCGGGCCAGGCCTACAAGGGCGTGCGCCTGCTCGGCGGCGTGACCCTGCTCGACGGGGAACTGACCAGGACCAACAGCGCGGCCACGCGCGGCAACCGTCCGGTGGGCGTGCCTGCCGTGATGGCTAACCTGGGCACGGAATGGGACCTGCCGTGGGTGCCCGGCCTGACCCTGACGGGGGCGGTCAACTACACCGGCAGCGAATACGTCAACCAGGCGAACACGCAGCAGGTGCCGTCGTGGACCACGGTCGACCTGGGCGCGCGCTACAAGACATCGCTGTACGGCAAATCCACCACCTTCCGCGCGGGTTTGTTCAATGCCTTCAACCGCAAGTACTGGTCGGGGGTGGCGTCGTACGGCACGATTTCGCTGGGCGCGCCGCGTACCTTCATGGCGTCCATGAGTGTGGACTTCTAAGCCGTTGCGCGTCCGATACCGCGCGCTTGCCGGCGCTCTCGCCTGTTTTGCACTGTGGGTGGCCATGCCGTCGTCCACCGCGCGCGCGCAGGCGCCGGGCGCTGGCCAGGCGCGGTCCTTCGCCATCGCGCCCGGCCCGCTCCATGCGGTGCTCAACCGCTTCGCCAGTGCCGCCGGCATCGATCTTTCCTACGATGCCGCGCTGCTCGGCGCAGCCCGGAGCCCGGGATTGCAAGGCAGCCATACGGTGCCCGAGGGGCTGAAGACGCTGCTGGCGGGCACCGGGCTGGATGCGGTGGCGTTGCCGGGCGGCGGCTTCGCCGTGCGCAAGGCGCGGGAGGGCGCTCGCACCGAGGCCGTGCCGGTGCTGCCCGCCGTGACCATCACCAGTACGTCCCCAGCCGCGGGCGAATTGCCGCAGCCCTTCGCGGACGGGCAGCTCGCGCGCGGCGTCCGGCTGGGGATGCTCGGCAACACGGACATCATGGACGCGCCGTTCAGCGTCACCAGCTACACCGCCAGGGCGATCGAAGACCAGCAGGCGCGCACGGTAGGGGATGTGCTGGCCAACGATGCGTCGGTGCGCTTTGTCAGCCAGCCCGGCGGCATCCTGGATGCCTTCACGATCCGCGGCTTTCCCGTGGGCAACGGCAACTTCGGGGAAATCGCCTTCGACGGCCTGTATGGCGTCGCCTCCAACTACCGGGTGTCGACCGGCTATGTCGAGCGCGTCGAACTGATCAAGGGCCCGACCGCCATGCTGATCGGCATGGCGCCGAGCGGGAGCGTCGGCGGGGGCATCAACATCGTCCCCAAGCGGGCCACCGCGGAGGACCTGACGCAGGTCACGGCCGACTACGCCGCGGCGTCGCAGCTTGGCGGCAACGTTGACCTGAGCCGGCGGCTTGGCGCCGGGCGCCAGTTCGGCATCCGCCTTAACGGGAGCTATCGGGCGGGTGATACCAGCCTGGACAACCAGTCGCGCAATGCCGGGGCCGGCGCGCTGGCGCTGGATTACCAGGGCGAGCGCTTGCGCGCGACACTGGATTTCATCGGCCAGCGGGAGAGGATCAACGCGCCGTCGCGGCTCCTGCACATTGTCCCCGGCATCGCCGTACCCGGCGCACCGGATGGCCGGCGCAATATCACGCAGCCCTGGGAGCACTCCAGCATCCGCGACCAGTCGCTGCTGTTGCGGGCGGAGTACGACATCAGCGACAAGCTGGCCTGGTTCGTGGACGGTGGCGGTGGCCGCACCCGGGTTGCCAGGCTCTTTGCCATCACGCCCACCATTGTCAACGAGGCCGGCGATGTTGCCGTGTCGGACACGAACTACAAGTTCAACGTTGCCCGGGCCACGGCGGATACCGGCCTGCGGGCCCGCTTCGATACCGGGCCGGTCAGCCATCGCCTGAGCCTGGTCGTCAGCGGCTATCGGGACCAGCTTGAGCGAGGCTTCAATCATGCGTCCACGAGCGCGCTGACCAACCTTTACCATCCGCTATCCCTGCCCGCGCAGTACATCCTGGAGCCCGCCAGCGTACCGAAGGTGTCCGAGACGCGGCTGAACGGCGTGGCCGTGGCCGATACGCTGTCGCTGCTGGACAAGCGGTTGCAGGCGACGCTGGGCGTGCGTTACCAGCTGGTCAGGTCGGAGAATTTCGGCACGGCCGGCGCCGTCACGTCGCGCTATGACGAGGGGGCAGTGACACCGATGCTCGGCCTGGTGGTGAAGCCCTGGCAGCACGTCTCCCTGTACGCCAACCGCATCGAAGGACTGAGCAAGGGCGACACGGCGCCCTCCAGCGCCAGCAATGCGGGCGAGGTATTCGCGCCCTACAAGTCGACCCAGTATGAAGCCGGCGTCAAGCTGGAGCGGGGAGGCATGATCGCGACTGTCAGCGCGTTCCAGATCACCAAACCGGGTGGCCAGATGTCCGGCACGCTGTTCACCGCCAGCGGCGAGCAGCGCAACCGTGGGCTGGAATTCGGCCTGTACGGCGAGGCGGCGGCAGGGGTGCGGCTGCTCGTCAGCGCCGCCGTGCTCGACGCCAGGCTCACCCGGACCGGCAGCGCCGATACGGAGGGCAAGACCGCCGCCGGCGCGCCCCGGCTGCAAGCCAATCTTGGCGCCGAATGGGATGCCGCGTTCGCGCCGGGCCTGACGCTGAGCGGCAGCCTGGTCTACACCGGGCGCCAGTATGTGGACCAGGCCAATACGCAGCGCATTCCGCAGTGGACCCGCGTGGATCTCGGCGCGCGCTACCAGACCACGCTGGCTCGCCGGCAGACCACCTTGCGGCTTAATGTCCGCAACGTCTTCGACCAGCGCTACTGGGCCGCGGTCGATGCATTCGGCGGCGTGGCGATTGGCGAGCCGCGAACGCTGCTGTTGTCGGCGACGATGCGTTTCTGAGGCACGGCGCCGCCGGTTCCCGGAATCAGGCGGGGGACCCCATCGCGGATTGCAGATAGTTTTGCAGGCCGACCTTTGCCACCAGCTCGATTTGCGTCTGGAGCCAGTCAATGTGCTCTTCGGTGTCATCCAGAATCCCGACGACTATCTCGCGCGACACGTAATCGCCCACGGATTCGAAGTACTTGATGGCTTCCTTGCAGCTGGCTTGGGAAACAAGTTCCAGTTTCAGGTCGCAACCCAGCATTTCCTCGGTGTTCTCTCCCAGCAGCAGTTTGTCGAGATCCTGCAGGTTCGGCAGCCCGTCGAGCATCAGGATGCGTTCGATGAGCTTGTCGGCATGCTTCATCTCTTCGATCGACTCGGCGTACTCGTGCTTGCCCAGTGCGCTCAAGCCCCAGTGCCCGTACATGCGGGCGTGCAGGAAATACTGGTTAATCGCTGTCAATTCATGCTTGAGCTGGCCATTGAGAAGCTGAAGAACCTTCTTGTCGGTTTTCATGGTATTGATTCCCAATTACATTATTTATAAAACCAGTCATTGGATAAAAAATAATAATTTTATTGTTTGAAAAGGCAAGGAGTGAATTATGTATTTTTGTCTGCATTGTAATTGCTAATTGTTTTGATTTTCATTTGGCGGATGAGGGGGGGGAGCTTCGGGTGGCGTGTGCTGCATTTTCGGGCCCGGCTGGCGAGAGGCCGCGAGGGCAGGGTTTGTCTTTTGATAAGGATAGATGCCTTGCCAGCGGCTTGTTCGGGGCCGTAGTCGGATTGCTGCCAGTGACCGGCTTGCGGGGCAAGGCAGGCGCGCTGCATGGCCAGTAGCGGCTCGTGCGGTCTGGCCGTGCATGCCCGAGCTACTGGACGGTGATTGTCTCCTTCATATTCGGGTGTATGCCGCAGAAGATCTTGTAGACCCCCGGTTTGTCGAACCTGAACTTGAAGGTGTCGTTTTGATCGAGCGCCCCGGAGCGGAACAGGCCGGCGTCGTCGACAATCGTGTGCGGTTCGCCATCGAGATTTTTCCAGGTCACGGTCGAGCCGGCTTTGATCGTGAGCGACATCGGCGAGAACATGAAATTCTTCACAACGATGACATGGGTCTCCTGCGCTTGCGCGACGGAGAAGCCGGGAACCGATGCCGCCATGAGCATCCCGGCCCCGAGGGGGACGACGAGGGCGCGTCGAAGTAGAGTCGTTAGCATGATTTGGGTCCTGGTGGGTGAACAGTGCCTGGCAAGTCAGGCGAGCGTCGTGTCGGCAAGCGTCGCCTGGAACGGGTGGCGCATGATCTTGATGCTGGTCACGCCGAGCATCCTGGGAAGCTGATCGCCCGGGACTGTCAGCGGCATGGGTCCGGGGCCATTGCCGGCCGTCGGTTGCGGGTAGGCTGTCGAGCGCGCCGTGTGGAAGGTGATATTGCCTTCCACCTTTGAGACGATCTGGTGGATATGGCCGTTCAGGACAGTGACCGAACCGAAACGCTTCAGATAGCCCATCGCCTCGCCGGCATCGCCGGTGCCCCACCCCCACGGTTGATAGATCGTCCACATCGGCATGTGCGCGAAGACGACGATCGGCGTGCTGGACGAACGGCCCTTCAGGTCGGCTTGCAGCCAGGCGAGCTGGTCGTCGCCCAGTCCCCCCAAACCGTTCGGCTTGAAATGCATCACGTTGACCAGGCCGATAAAGTGGACGCCACTGTGGTCGAAGCTGTAGTAGCCCCTGTTGCCGGAGGCATGGCCGAAACGCTTGAAGTACTCTGTTCCGGGCCCATCGGTGACATCATGCTCGCCGGGCACGGTATGCAATTCGGTGATATTCAGCCCCGACATCAATTGGGCCGCGTGGTCGAATTCCTCGGCCTTGGAAAGATGCGTAATGTCGCCCGTGTGAATCGTCAGCGCAGGCTTGACCGGCATGGCATTGACGAAGTCAATCGTCTGCCTGAGCGTACCAGCGACGTCGGGATTGGCTTCCTTGTTGAAGCCGATATGCGTGTCGCTGATCTGCAGGAAAAGAGGGATGCCCGCGGCAGCCGGCTGACCCTTCCCCGAGGCGGAAAGGGCCAGTTCCACCGGCGCGAGAACGCCGCCGGCCAGGACAAAGACGGTGCCCGCGCCACCGAAAGCGAGACACTTCAACGCGCCGCGGCGCGACGGATTGGATGGATGATCTGACGACATATTGCCCTCACGAGACAGGTTCGAGAGGCAGACCGCCGGACCATCCGACGGCCCCCCCCCGATTGGGTTCATGAGGAAGACCGCCGGGCCATCCGTTTTATTCCGCCGTTTTGTTCCACCGTGAGCACCGCGCCGCGCAGGCTAGGAAGCCGGATGCGCGCGCAGGTCCGTGATGAAGTCGTTCAGTTCCGCTTCGCCGGCATCGGTGATCGCCCAGTAATTCATGCCCGCGGCACTCCAGTGGGCGAGGTGATAGCCCTGCTGCGCATAGATGCGAGGCGTGGCGCCCGCGTCGTTGCCCGGCCACACATAGAGATTGATCGGGTGCAGCTTGTAGTGATAGACCATCACGGCGACCGCCCGCCCGTTCAGGTAATCCAGCCGCCCGCCGACCAGCGGATACCCCTGCTGCACAAGATCGACCACAGGTGGCGCAAAGTCCAGCTTGCCGTCAAACCACGGCTTGACCGTATGCCGGTCGGTTGAAATCACATCGGAGAGGTGATTGACCTGCAACGAGCGAATATGGTTATCCACGAGTTCCTGGGTCAGGCGCGTCTCGCTCGATGGCACCGAGAGGTACAGCCCCACGCTCCAGGTCAACGCGACCACACTCATCAGCATCGCGCCAGCCGGCGCCCAGGCCAGCGACCCGCCGCCGCTCCACCGGCCGAATCGCTCACCCAGCCGCTGCCAGAGCGTGCGGCGCGCCGGCAGCGCAGCCTTGATGCGTTTCACCAGTTCCCGCGGCGCCTCTACACGCAAATCCGCCTGCCGCAGCTGCGCACTCACCTGGCGGTGTTGTGCATAGACCTGCTGGCACTGTTCGCAGTCAGCAAGATGGCGCTCGAATTCGAGCGCTTCGGACAGGCTCAACTCCTGGTCGAGATAGCCCGGCAGTAATTCAAATGCCTGTTTGTGATCCATCACGCCTCCTGATCCGTCGGGGCGAGCAGCGCCGCGAGTTGCTGGCGGCCTCGGCCCAGGCGAGACATCACCGTGCCTATCGGGATGCCCACGATGGTGGCGATTTCCTTGTACGACAAGTCTTCCAGTTCCCGCAACACGACAACTTCCCGGTATTCCAGCCGTAAGCCCTGYAACGCCTTATGCACCCGCTTCTGGCTCTGGCTGCGTATGAGCATCGCTTCGGGACTGACGTCATGGTCAGCGGCACTCATCTCAAGGCTGTGCATGTCTTCCTCGAACATCATGGTTTCCGCTGCATGCCCCCGGTTCTGCTGATGCCAGGTGTAGAAGGTGTTGCGCACAATGCTCAATAGCCATGCACGGGCATCCTCGCCGCGGAATCCGCCAAAAAACCGGAACGCGCGCAGGTACGCCTCCTGCACCACGTCCTGGGCATCCTGGTCGTTATGCGTCAGCCATCGCGCGACATTGAAAGCCGAGTTCATATGAGGCAATACAAGCGTCTCGAAGCGCTGCGCGGTGTCTGGATCGGCCATTGTGAAGTTTCTGCTGTAACCGCAATCCGTGACCGGCAGTGAGTTAACAACAGGACCGCCGGCATGCCATTTTTATTCCCGGAACCGCCGCCTGAATCGGATCCCGTGTTGATTCGGCATAGGAAGTGCCGGTCGTGTGATCGGTACGCCTCCTATGTCCGTCTTCTTCCCGGGCAGCCAGTTCCGCACCACCGACGATCCGCGCGCGCGTCGCAAGCGGATGACTGCGTGCAGAAGCGGGAATATCCGGCGACGGAACGGCGTCTACTCATTGTTGTGTATCAAAGGGAAGGAAAGTGCAACCTATCCGCCATGCGATAGCGACCCGGCTCGCCGCCTCTCTCTATGGCTTCGAACCGAACGATGAACGTATCGTGATCCTGCTGATCGCCAGCGGCACGCAAGGCTTGCAGGTTGCATTGCTCGCCCCGGGCGTAATGATGCCAACGGCATTCCAAAACTTGAACTGGTCTCGATTCATGATCCCATCCGATCAGGATTGGTACGAAACAAAAAGTCGTTCAATTTCCCTGCCAGCCGTATCCTCTTTCGAGAAGCCGTGTGCGACCTGCGCCCGCAATCAAGGGGTGGGCCTCGTCTGCGCGGTCTGGTTTTCACCGGTCTGTGCTGCCTGGTTTCCACTCATCAGCGCACTCCTCTGCGCTTGATGTTTGGCTTCCAGTCTTTGTTCCGCCGCTTGAATGTCGGCGGGGTAGTTACTATCCCCGCCTTGGGAAGGGTTGTAACCGACCGACTCCAATTCCTCGAGTTCATGCCGCACTTCCGCACGAGTGACTTGATGCGTGCCGGGTTCGGGCGACGTTTGCGCGTATACACAAGCTGAGGTTGCCATCAACGCAGCGCTCACGATGAGCGAACCGCGCATGGGCAGGAAAAAAAGCCGATTCAGCGAATTCGATTTCATGTCAATACTCCTTGGTTGTTCGAGCGAGGGATGCCGCAGTCGATTCGACTGCGCAGCATGACGCTCTGCATGGGTTAACCGCGGAGCCAGTCTCCTTATTCCCCAATTTCTTTCGCGGAAAAAACGCATCCGTGGCATCAGCGATAAGAGGACACAGGAGCACGAACCGGGGCACGGGAATTTCCCTTGGCCGGCAGCCGCGTCAACAACTGGAGCGGGAATAAAACGGGTGGCTGCGCGGTTCTACAAATGCACGGCGAACGAGTTCTCGGGATGGATCAATATCCCGGAAACCGGAAGCGAGTTGCGTGCCCGGGCGTAGCCTTCACGGCGATGCGCTTTGGAAGCTATCCCTACTGTAATTGGAGATCGTCATGAAAATCCTGATTTCGGCCGCTGTCGCGGCATTGGCTTCGTTCGCAGCGCTGGCCCAGTCACCCAGCATCCCCGCAACCTCTGACAGCAACACCCATATCGCCGGGCCGCGCGATCCCTACACGGATGGCGCGAAAGCAGGCAGGTACGACGTCTATTCCGACGGCGCAAGAATCACGGATCGGCGCGATCCGTTCACCGACGGCGCGCACGGCTAAGACGCTGCCAG
This sequence comes from Cupriavidus sp. 05T313, assembly GCF_056396665.1. NCBI lineage: Bacteria > Pseudomonadati > Pseudomonadota > Betaproteobacteria > Burkholderiales > Burkholderiaceae > Cupriavidus > Cupriavidus sp. 05T313. The sequence goes on from NZ_JBFTLX010000109.1 coordinate 12,486, forward strand.
AACCGCAGGCGGCATGAATGAAAAGAGAAAGGGCGGGGCTGCGGCCCGCCCTTGTCGCGCCAGAGCCCGGAAATTGCCAAGGCCCTCAGGCGCCTGCACTACCCATTGGAAGTGATGCTAACCTAGCGTGCGCTCGGCAGTGTCAGCGCTTGGTGGCAAGCGCCGCCGCATCGGGATGCGTGGAGGTAGAGCATGTCACACTTTCCCTATCTTCAAAGGTTGCGGCCGGCGGGTGTGCGGTCGGTCCGCCTGACCACCGGACTGGTGCTGTTTACCTACGTGGGTACGCATCTCCTGAATCACTCGCTGGGGAATATCTCGCTCGCCTGGCTGGAGCGTGGCCTGCTTGTGCAGAAGTTCATCTGGCAGGGATGGCTTGGAACGGCAGTGCTGTACAGCGCGCTGGTGACGCATTTCTTCCTGGGTTTGTGGGCGCTGTACGAACGGCGCTCGTTGCATTGGACGCCGGGCGAGGTGGCGCAGCTCGTCCTCGGCTTGTGCATACCGCCGCTGCTGGCCAACCATGTCGCGAATACGCGGATCGCCTTTGCCGCGTTTGACCTGAACAAGGGTTATGCGCAGTTGCTGTACTCGTTCTGGATCGCTTCACCGTTCTTCGGCCGTGTGCAGCTGATGCTCCTGGTGGTTGCCTGGCTGCATGGGTGTTACGGCCTCTGGTTCTGGTTGCGCTTGAAACCATGGTTTGGTGCGTGGCGAAGCGTGCTGCTGAGCGTTGCCGTGCTGCTTCCGGTGCTTGCGCTGCTAGGCTTCTTGCAAGGCGGACGGGAAGTGATCGCGCTCGCGCAGGATCCCGTCTGGCGCGCCGCGGCGACCCGCCCGGCGATCATCGGAACGGATTTGCAAAATCTCTGGCTCGCCGAGCTGCGCAACGATTTCTTGCTCTTCGATGGGGGTGCGCTGCTGCTGGTGCTCTCAGCGCGGCTGGTGCGCATGGTGCGGGAGCGCAAGGTCGGGCGGCTCTGCATCATGTATCCGGACGGGCGAAAGGTATTCGCGCCGCTTGGATTCTCGGTGCTGGAGGCGAGCCGCATGGCCGGCGTTCCCCATGCCAGCACCTGCGGTGGCCGCGCCCGATGTACGTTGTGCCGGGTGCGCGTGCTCAGCGCTGTGCCGCTGCCCGCGCCGGCCGAGGCGGAGCGGCGTGTTCTGGAGCGGCTGGGAGCGGATTCGCAGACAGTGCGCCTCGCCTGCCAGTTGCGGCCGACCCATGCGCTCTCCGTGTGGCCACTGGTGCCTCCGGCCGCCTCCACGGCCTTCCTGCAGCGGCGCCAGCGGGACGTCATGCCGCAAGAGCGATTCGCGGCGTTCATGTTCGTGGATATGCGGGATTCCACAAAGCTTGCGGCGGCACAACTGCCGTTCGACAGCATCTTCATGGTCAGCCGCTTCCTGAGTGCGGTCTGCGCCGCGGTGGTCCAGGCGGGCGGTCTGCCAAACCAGTTCCTGGGAGACGCGGTGCTCGCGATCTTTGGCTTGCACAGCGAGCCGGCCGTGGCCTGTCGTCAGGCGCTCAGCGCGGTGCCGCTGGTCGCAGCCAATATTGACGAACTCAACGCCGCTCTCAAGCAGGAGTTGCAGACGCCAATCCGCTTTGGCATTGGATTGCATTGCGGCCGGGCCGTCATGGGCGAGATTGGTTTCCGCGAGCATGTCACGTTCACGGCGATTGGCGACCCGTTAAACGTGGCCTCGAGACTTGAACAGTTGACAAAAGAGATCGCTTGCGAGGCGATCGTCTCGGAACAGGTCTTCCAGCACGCCGGCGTTTCGGCCGCAGGCTTGCCGCAGCTTGCCGCACGCCTGCGAGGCCGCGATGAGCCGGTGCCCGTCCGCGTGCTGTCCAAGGCGGCGGAGATGCCCCGGGCCTGACAATGCCTTCCACGCCACGCCCGCTGCGGCGGTGCTGGAACTAGCTCAGCGACGAATCGACCCACACTAAAGCCGGATGAACCCGTAGCGTGGCTGGCGCCGGCCCGAGGGCGATGCAAGGCCGGTCATCGCATCACGCCCGATGACCGGCCGGCTTCCCACTTACTGCACGTTACCTGCCACGGCGATGGTCTGGCCGGTGATGTAGTTCGAGTCCGGCGAGCAGAACAGGTACACGCCGCCAGCGGCTTCCTCCGGGGTGCCCCCACGGCCGAGCGGGTTGCGCTGGGCGTGCGCCTTCAGCAGTTCCGGATTCAGGCCGACGCGGATGTCGCGGCCCTCGATATTCACAGTCGCGCCGGCCTTGGCGTCGGCCGACGTCATGCGGGTGTGGATCAGGCCGAATGCCACGGCGTTCACATTGACATTGAAACGGCCCCATTCGCGGGCGAGCGCGCGGGTCATGCCGATCACGCCGGACTTGGCGCCGGAGTAGTTCAGCTGGCCGGCATTGCCGTTCAGGGCCGAGGTCGACGAGATGTTGACGATCTTGCGGTACACCTCGCGGCCGGCTTCCTTGTCGGCGGCGTGCAGTGCCTTGATGTGCGGATAGGCGGCGCGGATGATGCGGAAGGGCGCGGTCATGTGGCAGTCCAGGATGGCGTACCACTGCTCGTCGCTCATTTTCTGCACCACGTCGTCCCAGGTGAAGCCGGCGTTGTTGACGAGGATGTCGATGCTCTTGAAGTGGCTCATCGCCGTGTTGATGAAGCGATCGGCGAAGTCCGGCGCGGACACGTTGCCCACGCAGGCCACGGCCTCGACGCCCATCGCCTTCAGTTCTTCCACGGTCTGGTGCGCCGGTTCGGCGTCCAGGTCGTTGATCACCAGGCGCGCGCCTTCGCTGGCCAGGCGCCTGGCAATCGCGTTGCCGATACCACGGCCGGAACCGGTGACCAGTGCCACCTTGCCGTCAAGTGTTCCCATGTCTTATCTCCTGAATTTGTGAATTTACTGAATTTGCTGAACTTGCTTGGGGTTACAGGGCGACGACCGCGTCGCCCAGGATCTTGGTTTCGCCATATTGGTTGGCGGTCTGGATTTCCAGCTTGATGCGCTTCTCGCCGTTCACTTCCAGCTTTTCCACCACGCAGCCGCTGCAGGTGATGCGGTGGCCGAGATGCGTGATGCCGACAAAGCGCACGCCGAATTGGCGCAACTGCCGCTGGTCAACCCACAGCGTGAGCAGGCGGCCCAGATAGGCCATCGACAGCATCCCGTGCGCGAACACGTCGGGCATGCCGGCCTTGCGCGCGAAGTCGGTATCGATATGGATCGCGTTGTGATCGTTCGAGGCGCCGGCAAACAGCGCCAGCGTGGTGCGGTTGATAGGCTCCAGCGTCAGCGGGGGCAGGGTGTCGCCGACCTGGATCTGCTCAAAGCTCAAATTGCTCGGATTGCACGGATTGCTCATTGGGGGTCTCCGGTTCAGCCGTTGCGCTGCACGAGTACGCTGCGCAGGTCGGCCACATGTTCGCCGTCCTGGTTGGTCACGCGTGTCTCGCGTACCACGAAGTCCAGCGCGCCGCCTTTCTTCTCGTAGATGTCGGTGATGCGCGTTTGCAGGTGCAGCGTGTCGCCCGCATAGGCCATGCGGTGGTAGGTGAAGGACTGTTCGCCGTGCAGGATGCGCTCGACCTTGATGCCGAGTTCGTCGCGCCAGGCGCTGGGCGGCTGCACCAGTTCCAGCGAAAAGAGGAAGGTGGGCGGCAGCGGCAGGCCGGGGTGGCCGGCGTCGCGCGCGGCGGCTTCGTCGAGATAGATCGCCCTGGTCTCGCCGGTGGCCTTGGCGAAGAAGCGCAACTGGCTGGCGGCGGCGGTGGTGCGGAAATCCGCGATCACCTTGCCGATGAATTTCTTGTCAATCATGGGAAAGACTCCGTCGGGTAGCGTTCGGTAATCAGCGCAATCAGGCGTGCTTCTTGTAGACCGTGACAACGCACGCGCCGCCCAGCCCCAGGTTGTGCGCCAGCGCCACCTTTGCGCCCTCGACCTGGCGCTGCTCCGCCGTGCCGCGGATCTGGTGCGTCAGCTCGTAGCACTGGGCCAGGCCCGTGGCGCCGAGCGGGTGGCCCTTGGACAGCAGGCCGCCGGACGGGTTGACGACCCAGCGGCCGCCGTAGGTGTTGTCGCCGTCGTTGACCAGCTTCTCCGCGCCGCCTTCTTCGCACAGGCCCAGGCCTTCGTAGGTCAGCAGTTCGTTCTGCGCGAAGCAGTCGTGCAGCTCGATCACATCCACGTCCTCGGGGCCGATGCCGGCCTGCTCATAGACGCTTTGCGATGCCGAGCGCGTCATGTCGAAACCGACCACGCGGATCATGTCCTTGCTGTCGTAGGTGCTGGGGGTGTCGGTGGTCAGTGCCTGGCCGGCGATCAGCACGTCGGTGCGCAGGCCGCGCTTGCGGGCGAATTCTTCCGAGACCACGATGGCGGCGGCGCCGCCGCAGGTCGGGGGGCAGGCCATCAGGCGCGTCAGCACGCCATCCCATAGCATCGGCGAGGCCAGCACGTCTTCCGGCGTGACGATGTTGCGGAACACAGCGAGCGGGTTGCGCGCGGCATGCTGGCTGGCCTTGGCGCGGATCTTGGCGAAGGTCTCCAGCCTGGTGCCGTACTTGGTCATGTGCGCACGGCCCGCGCCGGCGAACTGGCGGATGGCGCTGGGCAGGTCGGTACGGTCGACCAGTTCGTTGACCAGGTTCAGCGCGCGCTCCAGCGCCGGTGCGCGGTCGCTCCACTTGGAGCTGAGCGCGCCCGGCTGCATGAACTCGAAGCCCACCGCCAGCGCGCAGTCCACCGCGCCGCTCTGCACCGCCTGGCGTGCCAGGAACAGTGCCGACGAGCCGGTGGCGCAGTTGTTGTTGACATTGATGACCGGGATGCCGGTCATGCCCGCATGGTAAAGCGCCTTCTGGCCGCAGGTGGAATCGCCATAGACGTAGCCGGCGTAAGCCTGCTGCACGTCGGCGTAATCGATGCCCGCATCCTCCAGCGCCTGGCGCACCGCGTGCGCGCCCATCATGTCATAGGTTTCGCTGGTGCCCGGCTTCTTGAACGGGATCATGCCGACGCCGGCGACGAATACTTTACGAGTCATGTCATTCTTCCTTCGGATTGCGGTGGTGTTTACGATGGCGATATGAATTACATCTTTCGCGAGATCAGGTCGCGCATGACCTCGCTGGTGCCGCCGTAGATCCGCGTGACGCGGGAGTCGGCAAAGGCGCGCGCCACCGGGTACTCCAGCATGTAGCCGTAGCCGCCGTGCAGCTGGACCATTTCGTCCAGTGCCTTGCCCAGGGCTTCCGTGGCATAGAGCTTGGCGATGGCGGCTTCTTCCAGCGTCAGGCGGCGGCGCACGTGCTCGGCGAGGTAATGATCCACCATCAGGCGCACGGCCACGGCTTGCGCCTTGATGTCAGCCAGCTTGAACTTGGTGTTCTGGAAGTCCCACACGGTCTGGTTGAAGGCCTTGCGTTCCTTCACATAGTTGATGGTGTGTTCCAGGCAGACTTCCAGCTTGGCGGCGGCGCTCACGGCGATGCTCAGGCGCTCCTGCGGCAGTTCGCCCATCAGGTAGGCGAAGCCCTTGCCTTCCTCGCCCAGGCGGTTGCCCACCRGCACGCGCACGTTGTCGAAGAAGAGTTCGGCGGTGTCCTGCGCGTGCTGGCCCACCTTGTCGAGCTTGCGGCCGCGGCGGAAGCCTTCGCGGTCGGCTTCCACCATGATCAGGCTGACTCCCTTGGAGCCGGCGCTGGGATCGGTCTTGCACACCATGATGATCAGGTCGGCATTCAGGCCGTTGCTGATGAAGGTCTTGCTGCCGTTGATCACGTATTCGTCGCCCTCGCGCACGGCGGTGGTACGCACGGCCTTGAGGTCGCTGCCGGTGCCCGGTTCGGTCATGCCGATGGCAAGGATGGCCTCGCCGGAGCAGACCCTGGGCAGCCAGCGTTGCTTCTGTTCCTCGCTGCCGATGCGGTTGATATACGGGGCAATGATGTCGGAGTGCACGCCAAAGCCGGGGCCGCTGACGCCGGCGCGCGCGACTTCCTCGTTGAAGATCGCGCAGTGGCCGAAGTCGCCGCCGCCGCCGCCGTACTCGGTCGGCAGCGTGATGCACAGCAGGCCCTCGCGGCCGGCCTTGAGCCAGGTTTCACGGTCGACCACGCCAGCCTTGTCCCAGGCGGCCTGGCGGGGAACGCATTCGCGTTCGAGGAAGCGGCGCACGGTGGTGCGGAACATTTCGTGGTCGTCGCGGAAGACGGTCCGGGTGACTTGCATGTGAAGCTCCGATAGAAAGGGTGAGGGCGTTGGTCCGCTCTTAGCGTACGCAGGCGACGTGTGCCGCGGGTTCGGGGTGGAATAGCTGATCGACCAGGTGCGCGCGGCGCGCGCGGGTGGTTGCCTGGTTGACGTAGCCCTTTTCGGCCATCTCGTTGGCGTCGATCGAAGGCGGCTCGGCCATCAGCAGCACGCGCCGCACGCTCAGGCTGGCGCCGTCCTTGCCCTGGGCGCGCAGGCGTTCGCATAGCGCATTCACCACCAGCGGGTGCCGCACCAGCGCTGCGGCGTCCAGTTCGGCCAGCTCCGGGGCCAGCGCACGGCAGGCGGCGAGGTTGGGCCAGGCCAGCGCGGCGAGGTAGTCGTGATCGTGGCCGCAGATGACGGCATCGGTAATCAGCGGCGCGCATCGATCGATCAGCGCCAGGCGCACGGCGCCGGTGCGGACCCAGGTGCCGTTGGCCAGCTTGAAGTCCTCGACCACGCGCCCGGCGAACACCAGGCCGCGGGCCGGATCGGCGGGATCGGCCAGGCGCACGGCGTCGCCCAGGCAGAAATAGCCCTCATCGTCGAAGGCCGCGGCGGTGAGGTCGGGGCGCTTGACGTAGCCGGAGAAAACGAAGGGGCCGCGCATGCGGATCTCGAAACGCCCGTCGCCACCGTCCAGCGGCACCAGCTTGATCTCGGCACCGGGCATCGGCACGCCGACATTGCCGACGCCGTCGGTGGCCCAGCCGCAGTACACGCCCATGGCGGTGGTTTCCGTGGAGCCCAGGCCGGAGCAGAAGACAATGTGTTCGCCCACCGTCTGTTCGGCCACGCGCTGGATGCGCTGCAACACGTCGCCCGGCAGGCTGGCGCCGCCATAGCCGAAGCTGACCGCATTGGCGAGCAGGCTGCGCGCCAGCACCGGGTCGCGTTCGAGTTCAGTGACCAGCGCGCTCCACGCCGACGGCACGCTGTTGAACATGGTGGGCGAGACTTCGCGCAGGTTGCGCACGGTGCGCTGGAACAGGCCGGGCAGGGGGCGGCCATCGTCAATGTAATGCGTGGCGCCCAGCACGATGGCGCGCGCGAAGTTGGTCACGCCGCCCAGGCCATGGTGCCAGGGCAGCCAGTCGAGGAACACCGGCTGCCGCTCGATCAGGGCGGCGAGGTTCTCCGCGTGATAGGCAGTCACCGCGTTGAGATTGCTGTAGGCGGTGGCCACGCCCTTGGGGACACCGGTGGAACCCGAAGTAAACAGCACGCGCACCGTGTCCGTGGGACGGATGGCGGCGTGCGCGCTGGCCAGCGCGGCCAGCCGCGCCGGCGTCAGCTCGGTGGCTGCCAGGCTGCTCCAGGCGTGCTGGCCGGCTGCCGCGCCTTCCACGGCGATAACCGCCGCCTTGTAGCCTTCCAGGGCCGCGATGGCACGCTCGAAGGGCGCGGCCGATTGCACGAACAGTGCCGCGGGCGGCACCAGTTCAGCTACGCCCTTCAGACGGGCGAAATCGCGGCTGATGGTGGAGTAGGCGGGCGACACCGCGGCGGCGGGCACGCCCACGTACTCGGCGGCAAGCAGCACGACGGCCTGCTCGATGGAGTTGCCGGAAAGCAGCATCAGCGGACGGTCTTGTCCGAGGCCGAGTTCCAGCAGCGCGGCGCCCACGGCCTGTACCTGGTGCCACAGTTCGGTCCAGGTGATTGTGCGCCATGCGCCCTGCGCGTCGCGCTCGCGGAATGCGGCGTTGGTGCCGCGGCGCTCTGCCCAGTAGGGCAGGAAGTCGGCCATGCCTTGCTGGGGGATCTTGGTCGGCGGCGTGGCGCAGCGCAGCAGAAGCGTGCCGTCGGGGCGGCGCTCGATTAGGGTGCGGCGCTTGGGGAAGCAGACCGGGCGGTAGGGGTGATCGGTGGCGGCTGGCGGGTGCGCGGCCGTTGGGGTGTTCATTGGGGCTGTCTCCTGGGCTGGATGCGGGTGGGGCGCGTCAGCAGGTTGTTTTTTTGGGGTCCCGGGGGGTGGGTTTTGGTATGGCGTTACGGTAACGCTAAGAGGGGGTGGGATATAACCACCCGCGTTAGGTGGCTTTGCTTTTTTGGGGCCGCGTGTGGGGGGAACCGTTGTGTTTGCCGGGGGGTGGGGTTTTTGGGGGGCGGCGTTGGTTTTTGCACCCAAGTGCGTACGACATCCCCCTGCGGGGGACGCCGGTCACTCATCAGACTCTTTTCTGCCCGACCCACACTACCGTCTCGCCACCTCGCGCTCCACTGCGGGGACGGGGCGCGTTCATACCATCTCTTCTTTGCTTCGGCAAAGAAGACTAACGAGAAGAAGGCCGACCCTGCCGGGGGCAGAGCAATCGCGGGTGCGCAGGGTGCTGGTTTCGTCGTATGGGCAGCGGTTCTGCTGGTATCTGCCGTTACCGGCTTGCAGGGCCTCGCAATGGCATGCCCATGGGTTTCGTGGTGGTGCCCCTGACCTCGTGTGCAGTGCCCCTTCCCACATCTGCCGTTCGCGGTGCGAGGGTCTGCGCCGTTTCGGGTGTGGCTGGTTTCGTGGTTTTGTCTCGGAGAGCAGGCGCGGTGATGTTCGAGCGTGACCCTCGCGGACCGGTCCGCCATGCCCACCACGAAACCAAGGGCGTTGATAGCAAGGTGCCGCTCGCGCTGGTACGGCAGGGCATCAAATGGCTGGACGCTTGCCGCCAGAGACAAAACCACGAAACCACCGATGCGGGCGGGATCGTGGCGCTCGGCACCGCGAACGGCAGATGTGGGAAGGGGCACTGCACACGAGGTCAGGGGCGCCACCACGAAACCCATGGGGCACGCCATTGCGATGCCCTTCGAGCCGGTTGGACACGCCAGCCAACACAC